>DFGY01000080.1:15272-72371 GCA_002372505.1 Firmicutes bacterium UBA3738 | reverse complement strand
AGCTTTTAAAGTGTCAAACTACCGTACGGCTGTTATGTCTACGATGGTAGACAAAGAAATTATTGTATGATAAACTTTAAGACATATAACAGTTAATGGATGCGAAATAATCGTGTATGAGCAATTTAGGTATTATAAGTTAAAAGAGGTGATGGCATGAAAATTAGAAAAGTATTGTTTAGTTTCTTGATGAGTGTTTTATTTCTTTTTGCATTCACAATTACACCATCTACTGCGAGCGCAATGGCCGAAGATGTGGATAGAGATATCGTAACAAATAATACAAACAAGTTGGCTGAACTAATTGAATCAAAAGGCTATGTTAATAAAAACGATGAAAAAACAATATCCTTTAGCCAAGGTGATCAACTGGGCTATGTTACTTATAAGGATGGAAAATTTAAGTTCAGTTATATATTGGGTGTCAATAATAATCTGACTTTTGTAGATATGGATATATCTAAACCATACAATGAAAGTATTAAACCTGACATAACTATATTTTTAAGATCAAACTATTATTTTAAATGCAATGCTACAGTCGACATTTCAGATTACATAGCTGGGCAACAATCAATGAATTTTATAATAACAGAAGGGGATGCCTTCGGAATCGCAAATCAGAGATTGTGCAATTCAGCTTTTGATTCAGCGTTTACATTTTGGAGATTAAAACTGTTGCAAGATCATGGATTTATGCTGGAATCATTGGGATTTACTTCAATTTGTGATCATGAGGATAAGAACGGTATAATTGAGGAGAACCCTTCGTGCACAGAAGCTGGGTTAAAGAAAAATACGTGTATGATTTGTGGTAAGTATGAGTATGTGGGAATAGAGCCAACAGGTCATAAGTATGGTCAATGGACAAAACTAAATGATGCGCAGCACCATCGTGTCTGCGCCAATGACAGCAAACATGTAGAAAAGGCGAACCACACCTGGAATGCCGGAACAGTAACAAAAAAAGCCACGGTGAATGCAGAGGGAATGAAGGTATACAAGTGCACCGCATGCGATGCGAGCTATACGGAAGCAATTCCCAAATTTAAGCCTGACCCTGCCCAGCAGAAAGGATCCGACGGAACGGCATTAGGAAGCGGAGCTTCAGTAGCAGCGGCAGAGAAGGCCATAACAAATATGAAGAATGATAACGACCCGGCGGGCTCACTGTTCTCAAGGATTAAACTTAATTCCAAGAAGCAGTCGACAAAAACTATTCAGCTACAGTGGAAAAAAGTAAAAGGTGCAAAGAAGTACATCATATACGGTAACGCTTGCGGTAAAGCAAACAGAATGAAAAAGATTGCTACAGTAAAGACCAACAAATTCACAGTCAAAAAAGTAGCGAAAGGCAAACTCAAGAAAGGCACTTACTATAAGTTCATTCTTGTGGCGGCGAACGGCAAAGACACAGTTGTCTCTTCGTCCAAGGTTATACATGTAGCCACCAAAGGGAGCAAGAAAAAAGCCAACAATACGAAGATCGTGGTCAAATCTAATGTAGATAAGAAGGGTAAGAAACTTAAGAAGTACAAAATCACAAACGGAATAAAGCTCAAGGTGAAGAAGACAGCAAAACTGAAAGTAACCGCGATAAAAGCGAAAAAAACAACTGTAAGAAAACACGTTGGCATCCGCTACGAATCAACAAACAAGAAGGTTGCAACAGTAAGCAAGAAAGGCGTAATAAAAGGAAAAGCCAAAGGGAAATGTAAAGTTTACGCCTACGCACAGAACGGCTTGTACAAAGCAGTGACTGTAACAGTAAAATAAAGCACAAAGAGAACGCTCGGAAGGGCGTTCTTTTTACTGCTTCAAGTAATGCCCCTATGACTCGCTCTGGCATTTGATGTGATGCTACTCTAAAAGTCCGATTTTATACCTTCTTCCTCGATTAACTTAACCAGTTCGTAAGGTCGGAGGTTAAGGGCATTGGCCAGACGCCATATGGTTTCTAAATTAGGTTGCTTTTGCCCGGTTTCAATCATAGAAAGATGACTTCTGGCAATATTTGCAAAACTACTAAGGACTTCCTGTGAAAGTCCTTTCTTTTTACGTAAATGTTCTATAGTCAGTCCAATTGCTTCTCTGTCGTAGCCATAGTCGTCATCATTCATTTCGGGTTCCTCCCCAAATAAATAATAAGAGAAACGTATGACTGTTATGTCTACGATGATAGACAAAACAATTGTTGTATGATAAACTTCTAGACATATAACAGTTAACGGATATTATTATTAAACATTATTGATTGACTTTAATCAAGGGAGGAGCCAAATGATGATTGCCAAAATTAAAAAACCGATTGCCTCTATTATGAGTGCATTAATTATTGTTGCCTTCATGCCTGTAGTAGGTTTTGGCACAGCAAGTGCAAGTGTTGGTGAAGATACTCAAAAAATTATTGATGATTATTATGCAAGAGAGTCATGGGATGATAGTGTACCAAGGCTGAACTGGAAGGCGAATGAAGCATCAATGAAATTGCTTAAAATTGTGGCACACGTATTTGATGTTGAAAATGCTGACTATTCAACAATAGAAAAAGCAGATGATTCATATTATGCAAGACTATCATGGGATGACAGTGTGCCAAGATTAAATTGGGAAGCAAACGAAGCATCGATGGAATTATTAAAAATAATTGCACATAAACTTGACACAGATAGTAGTAAATTTTCGGAAATAGAAAAAGCAGATGATTCATATTATGCAAGACTATCATGGGATGACAGTGTGCCAAGATTAAATTGGGAAGCAAACGAAGCATCGATGGAATTATTAAAAATAATTGCACATGAACTCGACACAGATAGTAGTAAATTTTCGGAAATAGAAAAAGCAGATGATTCATATGTTGCAAGGCTATCATGGGATGATAGTGTGCCAAGATTGAATTGGAATGTAAATGAAGCGTCGATGGAATTACTAAAAATAATTGCGCATGAACTCGATACAGATAATAGCAATTATTCAGTAATAGAAAATGTAGATAATTCATACGTTGCAAGACTATCGTGGGATGACAGTGTGCCAAGATTGAATTGGAATGTAAATAAAGCGAACATAACTTTAGTAGCTGATTTCGCCATTTTGGGCGATAGTTATGTAAAATATGTTAAGGAGAAAGCGGAAGCCGAGGAAAAGGCTAAAGCAGAAGCCGAGGAAAAGGCTAAAGCAGAAGCAGAAGCAAAAGCTAAAGCGGAAGCAGAAAAGAAAGCACTTGCTGCGGCTAAGAAATTAAAAACTGCTGGATTAAAGGTTAAAGCATTGAAGGGTAAGAAAGTCAAGGTGAACTGGAAGTTTACAAAAGGTGCAAAGGGTTATCAGCTTCAGTACAGCATTAATAAAAAATTTAAAAAAGCAAAAAAAATAAATATCAAAAGTGCAAAAAAGAAACAGGTTGTTATAAAAAAACTAAAAGCTAAGAAAAAGTATTTCGTAAAAATCAGACCCTACACTTTAGTTAAAAAAGCCAACAATAAGACTGTGAAGATCTACGGTAAATGGAGTAAGACTAAAAAAGTGAAGGTGAAATAAAAAATACTCAATTATACTTACAAGAATAGTTACCATAATAGTTAAGTAACGCTGTTACTTAACCGGCAGGGGCCTGCAGTCGCAATGATTGCAGGCTCTTGTTGTATGACGGGTATGTATGATGTTATAATGTGTGAAACAAAGGAGGATATTGACATGAAGAAAGATATAGGTGTTATTCCTGCAGTATACCCGATGCCAGTGCTCATGGTAGCTGCATACGATGAGAATGAGAAAGTAAACGTTATGAACGTGGCCTGGGGCCAGATTTGCGGAGGAGATAAGATTATTCTCTTTATCGGCGAGGGAAAGAAGACATGGCTCAACATTAAGGAGAGCAAGGCCTTCACTGTAGCTCTTGCAGATGTGGATCATGTAGATGTTGCTGACTTCTTCGGTATTGCATCCGGAAATGACATGGAGGACAAGTTCGAGAGAACTGGATACCATGCAGTAAAGAGCGACAAGGTAAACGCTCCGATTATTGATGAATTCCCACTGGCTATGGAATGCGAGCTTCTCGAATTCCTAAAGACGGATCACGTACAGGGCGTCGTTGGCAGGATTGTAAACGTAAAGGCTAACGAGGAAGTACTTGACGAAAACGGCAAGGTAGTTCCGGCAAAGCTTAAGACTTTTGCCTATGACGAATTCCAGAAAGGTTACAACATTGTGGGAGAACCTTTCGCCAAAGCGTGGAATGCCGGCGCCGACTTAATGAAAAAATAAAAAAAGGAGAGAGCCCATGGATTATATTAAAATCAAAGGGGTGAAGGTATTTGCTCACCACGGTGTAATTCCTCAGGAGAGGGCCAGCGGTCAGGAGTTCATAGTGGATGTAACTATGGGTACCCGGACCTGGAAGGCGGCTGCAGCCGATGAGCTGGAGAAGACAATTGACTATGGAGCAGTTTGCGAAAAGATTGTAGCCTTCATGGAGGAAAATCAGTACAAGCTCATTGAGACCTGTGCCGAAAGGCTGGCGGACAAGCTCCTAAGAGATACTGACGGACTCAGCGAGATCACCGTTGAGATTCATAAGCCCAATGCACCGATTGAGGCGGATTTCGAAGATGTTTCCGTATGCATTACCAGAAAGAAACATGTTGTCTACATTGGTCTTGGATCCAACATGGGAGACAAAGGAGAATTCCTCTACGGAGCCATCGATGCTCTGGACACACATCCTGACATCGAGGTTAAGAAGATTTCCACCCTCATAGAGACTAAACCTTACGGCAACGAAAACCAGGATGACTTCTTAAACGGTGCAATAAAGGTTGAGACCATGCTCTCACCTATGGATTTGCTTGATGTGTGTCAGAAACTTGAAGATGAGGCAGGCCGTGAGAGAAAGGAACACTGGGGTCCGAGAACCCTTGACCTGGACATTCTCTGCTTCGATGATGAGATTATTGAAACGGAACGACTGGTAGTGCCTCACCCGGACATGATGAACCGCGACTTCGTGCTGAGACCTATGACGGAAATCGCATCTAAGTTTGTTCATCCTGTTACAGGCAAGACCATGGGACGCATGATGGTTGAACTGCACGAAAAAGAGGATAAGGTACCCAAGAGATGGAGAAGAAATAAATAACTCATTACGCAAAAGAGGGATGTCCACCATTCCATTATCAATAGCCTGCGGATTCATATTCGCATTTGCGCCCAGTAAGGAACAAGCCAAGAAGAACAGACAAAATTTAGCAAACAAATTCAAAGGGAAGGGTAATTAATGGATATAAATAAGAAGCTGGCCGGTGAATTCGGACTAAAGGCCGGCCAGGTAGAAAAGACAATAGAACTCATTGATGAAGGGAACACTGTTCCCTTCATTGCACGTTACAGGAAGGAAGCCACCGGCGGTCTTACGGATGTGACTTTAAGAGAGCTGGACGAGCGGCTGGCATATCTGAGGAATCTGGAAGCGAGAAAGGAAGAGGTAATAAATCTTATCGAAGAGCAGGGCAAGCTGACAGAGGATCTTAAGAGTGAAATTGAAAAGGCCGAGGTCCTCCAGCGAGTAGAAGACCTGTACAAACCATATAAAAAGAAGAAAGCAACAAGAGCCTCAAAGGCCAAGGAACGCGGCCTTGAGCCTCTTGCAATGATAATGATCGCCCAGCAGGCGGAAAGCGGCGCGCCGGAGGATTACGCCAGGGACTTCGTAGATCCTGAGAAAGAAGTGGGCAGCGAGGCGGAAGCTCTGGCCGGAGCCTGCGACATAATTGCGGAAATGATTTCCGAGGACGCAGACTTAATTGACGAAATCAGGGACAAGACCTATAGTGCCGGACTGGTTGTAACAGAGGCTACAGACCCGGAAGAGAAGAGCGTCTACGACATGTATTACGGCAGCAGCGAGGCCGTAAGCAAAATTCCCAATCACAGAGTTCTTGCAATTAACCGCGGCGAGAAGGAGAAAATGCTGAAGGTCAAAGTGGACATTGACGATGAGGTCATTACAGATCTAATTGCAAAGGAGCAGCTTAGAAATCCCAGATGCATATTTGAAGAGCTGCTCAGGGACACCATTGCGGATTCCTACAAGAGACTAATTGCTCCTTCAGTGGAAAGGGAAATACGCAACACCCTCACTGAGCGCGCCCAGGCAGAGGCTATAAAAGTATTCGCCAAAAACACGGAAAACCTTCTCATGGTTCCTCCGGTAAAGAATAAAAAAGTAATCAGCATAGACCCGGGCTACAGAACCGGCTGCAAGGTTGCCGTCTTAACGGGCACAGGTAAGCTGGTGGACTATACCACCATATATCCGACTCCTCCCAAAAGCGACATAGCCGGGACGGAGCAGACCTTGAAAAAGCTAATAGCAAAACACGGCTGCGATGTAATTGTAATCGGAAACGGTACGGCCTCCAGAGAGACGGAAGAGGTGGTAGCTGATTTTATCAGAAACAACAAACTGGATGTCCAGTATACCATTGTCAATGAAGCGGGGGCTTCGGTGTATTCCGCCTCAAAGCTGGCTGCTGAGGAATATCCGGATCTGGACGTAACTACGAGAGGGGCAATGTCCCTGGGAAGAAGGCTCCAGGATCCTCTGGCTGAGCTGGTAAAGATCGATCCAAAGCACATTGGCGTAGGTCAGTACCAGCACGACATGAACCAGAAGAATCTGGATACGGCTCTTGGCGGCGTTGTAGAAAACTGCGTAAACAGAGTAGGCGTGGACCTTAATACGGCTTCCCCGTCACTGCTGTCATACGTTGCCGGAATAAACATGGCAATAGCAAAAAACATTGTAGCCTATCGCGAAGAAAAGGGTGGCTTTAACAGCCGTAAGGAACTGCTGAAGGTTGCAAAGCTTGGGCCGAAGGCCTTTGAACAGTGTGCGGGATTCCTTCGCATACGGGGAGGCAAGGAAGCTCTGGACGGAACGGCAGTGCACCCGGAATCCTACAAGGCGTGCAAAGCCATGATGGATAAAATCGGCGTTGTCCCGGAGGACATTTCAGAAGGTGGCGCCGGGGATATTGATGAAAAAATATTTCAGGCCTATCCGGCTCTGAAGCAGTCCGAGAGTCTTGATAAGATGGCGGCTGAACTGGGAATAGGAAAGCCGACTCTTTCCGACATAATAGAAGAACTGAAAAAGCCGGGGCGGGACCCGAGAGATGAGGCACCTCCCGTAGTCTTCAGAAATGATGTAAAAAGCTTTGAAGACCTGGAAGAGGGCATGGAGCTTACAGGCACAGTGAGAAACGTTGTTGACTTTGGTGCCTTCGTAGACATCGGAGTCAAACAGGACGGTCTTGTCCATGTCTCACAGCTGAGCAGAAAGTACGTAAACCACCCTATGGACGTAGTGTCCGTTGGGGATACGGTTAAGGTAAAAATTCTGTCGGTAGACCCGGACAAGCAGAAAATCTCACTTACTATGATTATATAGGCTTTCCGAAGGCAGGTTATACAGAAAAGGGCGTTGATAAAAAAGAACATATGTTTGCTTTTTGCGGTTGCCTGTGTTACACTTAACTTCCAGGATAGAGGAAGGAAGTGAGCGCCATGAAGATGATGTCGCTGCCTGTAAATGCTATCGTCGTTTTCAACCAGGGAGACAGGCCCCGGCCCAGGAAGTTCCGCTACGTTGAAAGGGACGGCAGCATGCAGGACGTGATTGTGGACCAGGTGCTCTATGTGGAAGAGAAGAATCGTCTCAGCAATCCTATATTTATATACCATTGCCAGAGCACGATCAGAGGTATGGACAGAAGGTACGAACTGAAATATTTTTTGCGTGACGCAAGATGGGAACTAATGAAAATGTAATGTATTGCTGCATAGACTTAAAGTCATTTTACGCTTCCGTTGAATGTGTGGAGCGTGGCCTGGATCCTCTGACTACCAACCTTGTGGTGGCGGACCCGGAGCGCAGTGACAAAACCATATGTCTGGCGGTATCGCCTTCTCTTAAAAAGCTGGGAGTAAAAAACCGCTGCCGCGTTTTTGAAATACCGAAAAATATAGATTACATAATGGCACCTCCAAGGATGCAAAGGTATATAGACTACGCCGCGGAAATATACGGGGTGTATCTAAGATATATTTCCAAAGAGGATATATTTGTGTACTCAATAGACGAGGCCTTCATAGATATCGGGCCTTACCTGAGTACTTACAATATGACGCCAAAACAGATGGCTGAGTTCCTTATGGAAAAGGTTTACGAAGAGGTAGGCGTGCGGGCAACGGCCGGTGTAGGGACGAATCTGTATCTGGCAAAGATCGCCCTGGATATAACGGCCAAGCATGCGGAGGATTTCATTGGCTATCTGGATGAGGAAACTTACAGAGAAGAGCTTTGGGATCACAGACCTCTTACGGATTTCTGGCGCATTGGACGAGGCATTGCCACCAGGCTGGAAAACGTGGGCCTATACACCATGGGTCAGATTGCAAAGGCTGACGAAGATCTGCTTTATAGGATGCTGGGGATTGATGCAGAGCTTTTAATCGACCATGCCTGGGGAATAGAGCCGGTGACAATGAATGACATTAAGGCGTACACTCCAAAGACTAAATGTCTGGCCAGCGGCCAGGTACTCATGCGGGATTACGAGTTCGAAGAAGGAAGGCTCATTCTCAGAGAGATGGCAGAAGCTCTGTGCCTTGACATGGTAAGGCGCGGGGTAAAGACAAATTCCATGACGGTTCACGTTGCTTACTCCAGAAAAGCACATCTTAAGTCGGTTCGCGGTACGGCGAACGTACTGACACCGACTAATGTGGCCAGTGTCTTCGTGCCGGAGCTACTGAAAATATATGATGAGATTGTGGACAGGGAGCAGAAGGTGAGGCATTTCAATCTTTACTGCAACGACCTTATGGAAGATGACGGGGAGGAGCAACTGACTCTGTTCGGCGAACAGACAGAGGAGAGAGTAGCCGAAGATAAAAAGATCCAGCAGGCCATGCTGGACATAAAAGATAAATTCGGAAAGAATGCAATTTTCAAAAGCTCGGACTTGAAAGAGGGGGCAACGGCCCTGGAGAGAAACAGGCAGATTGGAGGGCACAAGAGTGGAGAATAAACCCAGGGCAAAGATGCCCATATCTCAGAGAGCCAAGCAGTTCATGCCCTTTGACGCAGTGAGTGGCCTTAGAGAGGCTCTGCGGGAAAAGGACAGGGAGCATGAAATGCTCCTTGAAATGGACAGAGTCCCCTTTGAGGAAGATAACATTCCGGAAGAGGAATGAGGGCGGCGGACTTATTGACATATAATATAATAGGATATAGACTCGGAATATAGATTATAGATACAGTAAAGAAAGGCAAAGACCATAAGCAATGAAAGAAAAAGATATATTAAATAACGCATCGGGTTTCGTACTTCTTGCGGATTTCGTTCCACACATAATACAGGAAATCAGGTATCATTCCTCTTATAATTTCGTCGGTGAGAGGATAGACGGATACGAAGAGCCTATTGCCATACTCACAAAGGAGGCGGCCCGTGCCCTTAAGGATGTGGCCAGTGAGCTGTACGTAAAGGGATATATGATGAAGGTCTTCGACGCCTACAGACCGGCCAGAGCAGTAAAGCACTTCGTTTTGTGGGGAATAGAAGACACTGACATCAGAATGAAACCGTACTTTTATCCCAAGCTTGAAAAGCAGGAGCTCTTTATAAAAGAATATATTGCAAAGCAGTCCAGTCACAGCAGAGGCAGCACCATAGACGTGACCCTCCTTGAAATGGATACAGGCAAGGAAGTGGATATGGGCAGTCCCTTCGATATGTTCGATGAAATATCCCACCCTGACTACAGAGGCATTACAGATGAGCAGTACGAGAATAGAATGTTGCTTCAGAGCCAGATGATCAGAGGCGGGTTTAAGCCTATAGATAACGAGTGGTGGCATTTCACTCTCGAAGATGAGCCATATCCGGATACATATTTCGAGTTTCCCGTCAGCAGGGATCAGATTAGAGCGTAGAAAGGAGAATCCCAATGGAATTCAAAAAAGAAGCCGGTCGCATTTACAGCGAAGATGAAAACGGAAAGGTTATAGCCGAGGTTACATTCCCGGAGACATCCCCGGGTGTATTCAACATCAACCACACCCTGGTGGACTCTTCACTTCAGGGACAGGGAATAGCAGGCAAGCTTGTTCAGGCTGCCGTAGATGAAATAGAAAGCCAGGGCGGCAAAGTAGAAGCCTCATGCTCCTATGCTGTTAAGTGGCTTGAAAAAAATAGATAAACTATAGGTTTTCTATAAGATTAACAGTATTTTTTAACATGTCAGCGGCTCCGAGTAGTCCGCTGAATTCTTTTTCATTGAATTTAGTGTCGGTAATCTTTGTAATGCCTGATGCATCGATTTGTGACGGTATGGAAAGGGCAATGTCCTTGATTCCGTAGTCGTCATTAAGCAGGCTGCTCACCGGAGTACTAATGGGTCTGTTATTTATAATTGCGTCAGCCAGTCTGCAGACACAGGTGGATATTCCAAAGTCGGTGCGACCCTTGGCTGCAATTATTTCAGCCCCCAGTTTTTTCGTGCTGTCGGTAATGGCGGATTTGATTTTTTCATTCCATTCAATTGAATTCTCCCGGCAATATTCTTCAATTGGAGTACCATTCACATTGAGCTTGCTCCACACAGGGACGGGAAATTCTCCGTGTGCTCCAATCATGTAGCCGTCCAGGTACGTTATATCCACATTAATAGTATCCGCAACGGTGCGGAGAAATCTGCTGGTGTCGAGAATGCAGCCTGTTCCGAAGACAAGGCCTTCAGGCAGTCCCATCCACTGAGTGACCTTCAATGTCAGTATGTCCACAGGGTTGGAAATAACCATAATCGCACCTCTGGTGTAGTGCTGCTTTATGGAATCGGTTACGGATTCCATAATTTTAATGTTCTCATGTGTAAGATCCAGGCGCGTCTCCCCGGGCTTTCTCCCGCGTCCTGCGCTGATGATAATAAGGTCGCAGTCGGCGCACTCATTATAATCACCGACGCGAATGCCGGTGGTATCCATAAAGGGCAGGCCGTGGCGTATATCCTTTGCCTCGCCGTGAGCCTTTTCTTCATTTATATCTATTAAAACTATTTCCTTTGCAACGTTGCGCATAGCCATGGTGTAGGTGACCTGTGCCCCTACGTAGCCGGCGCCGATTATTGCAACTTTTCCATTTTTCTTTTCAATCTCTGTCAAAATCTACCTCCATAATCCTTAAGAAGGATATTCTTTCATTAATAATACACATGACAGGTGAATAATACAATAAATATTTGTTGACTTTACTGTATCGGTTAGGTATACTTAACTAAGTTAGAATACACTAACACCAAAGAGAGGAGAATAAGTTTGGAAGCAGCAGCTAAGTACAATGGAAAGATTGGTTTAGATGCTCTTAAGGAGGATCGTGTTTTGGATAAGATGAATTTGCTGGAAGCACAGCCGGGCGAAACATATACTATCAAGGAGCTTGACACTGAGGATGAGGATATGAATGCATTCCTCTTCAGACTAGGGTGCTACACAGGTGAGCAGATAACCCTTATATCAAAAAAGAAGAAGAGCTGTATCGTCGTAATTAAGGACGGCAGGTACACTTTGGATAACTTGCTTGCTGAAGCAATAATAGTTTAGTTTATTAAAGGCAAGGAAAAATCTTTGCCTTAAAAAATGTGCGCGGGTTAGTCGAGTATAACCTGCGCCGAATAAACAATTACTAATTATGTTCACACTATGAGATGTGAATCAAGCAATATTACAAGAAGGAGTTATTAGTATGAGAATTGCATTTGCCGGCAATCCCAACAGCGGTAAGACTACAATGTACAACGCGCTGACGGGACGAAGTGAGAAAGTGGGTAACTGGGCCGGAGTTACCATTGGAAAGAACGATGCGCCACTTAAAAGTGAGTTTTCCGGCGGCAAGGACGTCATCGCCGTTGACCTTCCGGGAGCTTACTCCATGTCGCCATTCACACCGGAAGAAGGTATTACAAGCGAATACGTTCGTGAAGAAAACCCGGACGCAATCGTAAACATTGTTGATGCCACAAACCTTTCAAGAAGCCTGTTCTTCACAACACAGCTTCTGGAGCTGGGCGTGCCTGTAGTTGTTGCCCTTAACAAGAGCGACATTAACGAAAAGGAAGGCACAACCATAGACATAGCTAAGCTTGAAGAAAAGCTGGGCTGTCCGGTTATTAAAACCGTTTCCACGGAAAAAAGCAACAATGGACTTAGCGAAGTAATCGAGAAGGCAATCAGTCTGGCGGGAACAGAGCAGAAGGCTCCTTATCTGCAGGCTGACATTGATCTTCACGACAAGGCACAGGTAGACGCAGAAGACCGTAAGCGTTTCTCTTTCGTAAACGGAATAGTTGGCGAAGTTGAAACCAGAAAACAGCTTTCAACAGAAGAAACAACATCTGACAAAGTAGACAAGGTACTCACCAATCCTGTTGCGGGAATCATTATTTTCGCAGGTGTTATGTGGTGCGTATTCGCAATTTCACAGACTTACCTGGGCACATGGATTGCCGACTGGCTCGTTGGCTGGATTGAAATGTTCCAGGAATGGGTAGCAGGTAAACTTGAAAGTGCACCGCCGGTACTTCAGACAATTCTGGCCGATGGTGTGGTAGGCGGTGTTGGTGCCGTTGTAGGCTTCCTGCCGCTGGTAATGGTAATGTACTTCCTCATCGCACTTCTGGAAGACTGCGGATACATGGCAAGAGTAAGTGCCGTAATGGACCCAATCTTCAAGCGCGTAGGACTTTCCGGAAAATCCGTAATTCCCATTATTATCGGAACAGGCTGCGGCATCCCGGCTATCATGGGTTCACGTACAATCCGTGACGAGAGAGAAAGAAGAGCCACAGCCATGCTGACAACATTTATACCATGCGGCGCCAAGATTCCTGTAATCGCACTCTTTGCAGGTGCATTCTTTGCAGGAGCAGGCTGGGTAACATTCGTTTCCTACTTTACGGGGATCCTTCTCATATTCCTGGGAGCACTGCTGGTTAAAGCCGTTACAGGATATAAATACAGAAAATCATTCTTCATCATGGAGCTCCCCAAGTACAAAGCACCTAGCCTTGTAAGAGCATTCTGGTCAATGATGGAACGTGCCAAGGCATACATCATCAAGGCTGCTACAATCATCCTGGTTTGTAACCTGGTAGTACAGCTCATGCAGACATACAACTGGAGCTTCGAGGTTGTTCCCGAAGGAGCAGAAGATACATCAATTCTCGCAACAATCGCATCACCATTCGCCGTACTTCTCGTACCACTGGGCTTCGGCGTATGGCAGCTGGCAGCTGCAGCCATCACAGGCTTCATCGCCAAGGAAAACGTTGTTGGCACGCTGGCTGTAGTATACGGCCTCACAAGATTCATCGACGTAGAAGAACTGGAAATGACAGGCGGCGCAAACACAGTAGCTGCTGCAATGGGTCTTACAACAGTAACTGCTCTCGCATATCTGTTCTTCAACCTGTTCACACCTCCGTGCTTCGCTGCTATCGGTGCTATGAACTCCGAAATGCAGAGCAAGGGATGGCTGTGGAGCGCTATCGGCCTCCAGCTGGCTACAGGATACACAGTTGCATTCCTGGTTAACCAGATAGGAACCCTGGTAGTGGAAGGTCACCTGGCAGCAGGATTCCTTCCGGGCCTAATTGCCATAGCTATCATGGTAGTAGTAATAGTTCTCATCTCCCGCAAGATCAGAGCCGGATTCGATGAGAAATACGAACTGCATCGGAAAGCCGGACAGGCTGCTTAATGCAGATAAGGAAGTGATGATATGAACATTCCTACATTAGTCGGAATTATCGTCCTGGCAGCAATCCTATTCTTCGCTATCAGATACATGGTGAAGGAAAAGAAAAAGGGCACAGCCTGCATAGGCTGCCCTGCAGCAGGGACATGCGAAAAGCATAAAAGCTGCAGCGGAGGCTGCCACTAACATAACGAAACCTGAAGGTGACAGGGGATGACGTTCTCCTGTCATCTTTTTGCTGTGGAAACTAGGGGTATGGTTTGCTATAATTCATAATTGAAAGGAAGGCAGAAATGGAATTTGATAAGGTAGTGGAAGCAAGGCAGAGCGTAAGACGGTACGTGCCTTGTGAAATAAGTGAAGAGGAACTGGCGGAAATGGTAAGGGCTGCGGGAATGGCTCCATCGGCGGACAATTCCCAGAACTGGCATTTCGTCGGAATCAACAAAGCTGAAATCCTTGGCGACATTGCTGAAGTTGTAGAGGCAAAGTGGCAGGGAGTATTTGACAAACTTGCTGAGGTGGATGAGGAAAGAAGCCTCAAGATGCAAAAGTTTGCGAAGCATTTCTTCTATTTCTTTAAGGACGCATCTGCTATAATATTGGCTTACGCCAACGAGATAGAGCAGCCTGTAGGTGACATTCTCGAAAAAGTAGGCGAGGACCCTGAGGTGATTAACGACCACTGGCTCAGGCGTAATAACCGCATGCAGAATATGGGTGCCGCCCTGGAGAATCTCACTCTTAAGGCAGTGGACATGGGCTACGGTTCCTGCTGGCTCAACGCTCTTAATTACGCATCACCGGAGATTGATGCCTACCTGAAGGAAAAGCACGGCTTTGAAGTGGGAGACAGATTCCTGGCTGCGGTAATCTCAATAGGAAAGCCTGCGCCCAATCCCAAGAGCCCGAAGAAGAAACCCATAGAAGAGATATTTACAATGATTGGTTAAAGGGGTGTTTACCCTATGTGTGGAAAGAGGATTAACAATGGAAGGAAAAGAATTCAAAAGAAAAATCGGTGGAGGCAGCTACGCCTCGCCTCTAAACGAAAACAAATATATAAATGAAGACGGGAGTGAGCTTAGATATCTTACATTTCCCGACTTTGATAAGCTTGACTTTATTTCTCATGTCATGACTACCAGAGAAGGCGGAGTGAGCACAGGATGCTTTGAGAGCATGAATCTCAGCTTTACCAGAGGGGACGATGTGACCATGGTAAATGAGAATTATGAACGCATTTGCAAAGCCCTTGAAATAGAAAAAAACCGCATTGTCTGCGCCGATCAAAAGCATACCACCACCGTTCGGGTAGCAAGGGAAGAAGACGCCGGAAAGGGTGTTACAAGACAGCTTGATTACAGGGAAGTGGACGGCCATATTACAAATGTAAAAGGTCTGGCTCTGGCTGTTTTCTTTTCTGATTGCATTCCGGTTTTCTTCGTGGATCCTGTGAATAAGGCCATAGGTCTGGCTCACTCAGGCTGGCGCGGCACAGTTGGGCGTATCGGCAAAGTCATGGTAGAAAAAATGACAGAGGAATACGGAAGCAATCCGGCAGACCTAATCTGCGGTATCGGTCCGTCGGTTTGCCGGGACTGCTATGAAATCAGTGAAGATGTTGCCGAAGAGTTCAGGAGAGAATTCCCCAGTCATGCCGAGGAGCTTTTGATGGAAAAAGAGGGCAGCGGATCTTCCGGAAAATATCAGCTTGATCTTTGGGCTGCCAACAGAATTGTTCTGGAGGAGGCAGGCGTTCCCGGGGAAAATATTCATGTGACGGATATATGTACCTGCTGCAACCCGGATCTTCTGTTTTCCCACCGGGTTCATAGCAATGCACGGGGCAACAACGCCGGACTTCTGATGTTAAATCATTAACTTGTGCTACGACGGTGTAGTATGGTATATTTACAAGGTCGATATTTAAAATGCAATGATGTAGGAGGAAAATGCAATGTATATGGTATGCATGGACATGGAAGGCGTGCTGGTGCCGGAGATTTGGATAGCTTTTGCGGAGGCCAGCGGCATTCCCGAACTTAAGAGAACAACCAGAGATGAGCCTGACTATGACAAGCTCATGAAGTGGAGACTGGGAGTTCTTAAAGAACACGGTCTTGGTATCAAGGAAATCCAGGAGACAATCGCAACGATAGATCCGATGCCCGGAGCAAAGGAATTTCTCGATGAACTTAGAAGCATTACAAATGCTGTAGTGCTCAGCGATACGTTCGAGCAGTTTGCAAAGCCCCTCATGAAGAAGCTTGACTGGCCTACGCTCCTCTGCAACGAACTTGAAATCGCACCTGATGGTGAGATTACAGGCGTACACATGAGAATAAACGATACAAAGCTTACAACGGTTAAGAAGTTCCAGGAAATGGGCTACGAAACTATAGCTTTCGGCGACAGCTTTAACGACCTGGGAATGATTCAGGCAAGCAAGGCCGGATTCCTTTTCAGAACAACCGATCAGATAAAAGCTGATTATCCGGACATTCCGGCGTACGAGAATTTCGACGATATTCTCGCAGCAATAAAAGAGGAACTTGCAAAGTAACAGTC
The DNA here is from genome assembly GCA_002372505.1 of Firmicutes bacterium UBA3738. Lineage (GTDB taxonomy): Bacteria > Bacillota > Clostridia > Peptostreptococcales > Anaerovoracaceae > UBA3738. The sequence continues at coordinate 55,977 of DFGY01000080.1, read as the reverse complement.
GCTTATTTGTTCGACTTTAAATATTCTTCAATAATATTGACCGAGGCGCTGCAGCCAAGTCTGCCTGCCCCGGCATAAATGAGAGCAAGAGCGTCAGCCAGCGTGTGAATACCACCGCTGGCTTTTATTCTTATGTTGCTTGAAACGGACTCACGCATTAGCTTTACATCGTGAACAGTTGCGCCATTTGTGGCTTTGCCGGAACCTTCGGGCAGAGGAGCGAACCCCGTAGAGGTTTTTACGAAATCCGCGCCGGCTCTTTCGGCGATTTTGCAGGCCTGGACTATTTCGTCGTCTGTCAGAAGGCAGGTCTCGATAATTACCTTCAGAATTGCATCGTGCTCGTAGCACATTGAAGCGACGGCGGCAATGTCGTCATGGACGTAGGCGTAGTCGCCGCTTTTAAGAGCGCCAACGTTTATAACCATATCGATTTCTTCGGCGCCATCTTCACATGCCTTGTCAGTCTCATAAGCCTTGGCACTGCTTTCCATCATTCCCAGAGGGAATCCTACTACACTCGTAACTTTTATGCCCGAGCCTCTAAGCTCCTCGTGGGCAAGAGCAACGTAGCAGGAATTGACGCAGACGGAATAAAAAGAATATTTCTTTGCTTCGTCGCAAAGTCTTTTTATGTCTTCCTTAGTTGCGTCAGGCTTCAGCAGTGTGTGATCAAAGTATGTGTTAAATGGGCGTCCGTTGTTCATTTTGTTCCTCCCGGTTATAAGTTACTGGCCGAATATTTTGCAGGATAAATCGCAGCCTGTAGGGGTGCATGCACATCCGCCAAGGGCTGTTTCTCTCAGTTCTCTGGGCAGTTGTCTGCCGACCTTCAGCATAGCATCCACCATTTCGTCAAAGGGGACAGGGTGGGTAATGCCGGCCAGAGCCAGCTGGGCTGCCGTAAAAGCATTTGTTACGCCGATGGCGTTTCTATTCTGACAGGGAGATTCAACAAGTCCGGCTATTGGGTCGCATACCATTCCCAGAATATTTGAAATGGCAAAGGCTGCTGCGTTAAGGCAGTCCGCCGGAGTGCCTCCGAGAAGCTCCACTATTGCTGAGGCAGCCATGGCCGATGCACTTCCAACTTCCGCCTGGCAGCCGCCTTCGGCTCCGGCAACGGAAGCATTGCGCATGAGAAGATAGCCTATTGCCGACGTATTCAATAGTCCGGAAAGCAGTTCCTCATCTCCTAAATCGTATTCCTCGGCAAGGGCGATCAGCACGCCGGGAACAACGCCGGATGAGCCTGCCGTCGGAGCTGCGACTATGAGTCCCATGGTGGCGTTTACTTCCAGTACGCTCTGGGAATAGGCTATGGCCTTAGTCAAAAGAGGTCCAAAGAGCTTAATTTTGGAATCCATTATTTTCTTCGCCTCACCGCCGATGAGACCGCCAATTGACTTTGTCGGATTTTCAATGGAGGTAGTGGCGGAGTTTTTCATTATATCCAGAGAAACCTTGAGTCTGGCCAGTATATCTTCTTTGGTTTCAAGGGTTTCTGTACGCTCCCTTGTCAGCATAGTTACTGAAATGGGGCAGCCCTCTTCTTCGCATGTTTTAATAAGTTCTTTTCCGTTTACAAAATCCACTTAGGGGCCTCCTTTTATACCTGAACAAGTTTAACTTCTTCTATATATCTGAATTCGCTGATATTATCCACCGTCAGCTGAGACACGTGCTCATCTACGTGAACGATGGTATATGCCGTCTGGCCTTTGCTCTCCCGGAACAAATCCATGAAGGCAATGTTGACGTTGGCGTCAGCGAGACATTTCGTAATATGAGCTGCTACTCCGGGTTTATCAATCTGACGAACTATGATGGCGCTGTATTCCCCGGTGAACTCTACGTCGATGCCGTTGAATTTTGTCAGCTTAATCTTTCCGCCTCCAACTGATACGCCGCGGACACTGAAGGTGTATCCGTTGCCGTTATCCATAAAAATGTCAGCAGTATTGGAGTGGGGGACCTCAGTGTCATGATCCTCAATAAAAGTATAGTTCATACCCATCTCATCCGCTATTTTAAAGGAATCCCTAATTCTCTCGTCGTCCGGCTCGAAGCCGAGAATTCCTCCCAGAAGGGCTTTGTCGGTGCCGTGGCCTTTATAAGTGTTGGCAAAGGAACCGTAGAGGGTAAATGTGACCTTTTTAGGCTTCTGAGGTGCAAACAATTTCCGGGCCAGAAGAGACATGGCGGCAGCTCCCGCAGTGTGAGAGCTTGACGGGCCAATCATATTGGGACCGATTACATCGAATAAACTAATGAACTCCATAAATCCACCTTCTTTCATTAAGAATTTATATATATTGTACAACTCCAGTCCTGCACGGGCAAGTTGTAACGTATAAATGATACATTGCGTATATAAAAAGTGGCAATCGGGTAAGGGTAAAGGGTTAGTTTTGAAAAAATATGCACAAAAATGAAAAAATATAAATAAAATGCTGGACTTTTGATTTTGCGGTGATATAGTATAAAGGCGCGGAAGGCGCATATGGATTATTGTGTTATATTGTGATTTTATTTTGAATGTAAGTAATAAGAAAATGGAGGCACTTAAATGTCAGTCAATCTCAAAGGAAGAAGTTTTCTCACACTCATGGATTTCAGCCAGGAAGAGATAAGATACATGCTTGATCTTGCTCACGATCTCAAAGCGAAGAAGAAGCAGGGCATCCTTGGCAAATCTCTGGAAGGAAAGAATATAGCTATAATTTTTGAAAAAACCAGCACGAGAACAAGATGCTCATTCGAAGTAGGCTGTAAGGACGAAGGGGGCAATGTCACCTTCATAGACCCTTCAAGCTCCCAGTTTGGAAAAAAGGAGAGCGTAGAGGATTCAGCGAAGGTACTGGGCAGAATGTTCGATGGAATTGAGTACCGCGGATTCAGTCAGAAAACCGTAGAAGACCTTGCAAAGTTCTCGGGAGTACCTGTATGGAACGGCCTGACAGACGTGGATCATCCCACCCAGATTCTCGCAGACATGCTTACAATTGAGGAACATATAGACAAGCCCTTAAACGAAGTCAAAGTGGCCTTCGTCGGCGATATAAGAAACAATATGAGCTATGCCTGGATGTACGGCGCCGCCAAAATGGGAATGCACTTCGTTGCATACGGTCCTCAGGTAATGGCTGATGAAATAGACGGCGAAATCGTCGCCAAGGTAAATGAAGTAGCGTCGGAATCAGGAGCGAAAATCGAAATCAGCAGCTCACCTGACTGCCTGAAGGACGTTGATGTAATATACACGGATATCTGGGCATCCATGGGTGAAGAAGCCGAGATTCCTGAAAGAGTAAAGCTCCTCACGCCCTTCAAGGTAACTGAGGAAATGATGGCATCCACAGGCAATCCGGACACATTGTTCATGCACTGCCTGCCTGCATTCCACGACTTTGAAACAAAGCTTGCCAAAGAGCAGATGGAGCTTGGCTACGACATCAGAGAAGTAACCGATGAAGTATTCCGCAGCGACAAAAGCGTCGTATTCGACGAAGCCGAAAACCGCATGCATACAATTAAAGCGGTAATGGTTGCTACATTAGGCAAATAGCAGATGGGTGACAGAGCGTTTCACGGGGACAGGCTTTTTGTTACGCCCCGCTGGGGTGTAACAAAAAGCCTGTCCCCGTGAAACGCTCTGTCACCCTATTATGGTACCCTGTTATTAAAAAACATATTGACAACTAGATTATTGTTAATATATAATAATCGACTAAATTTGACAAAGTGTTGTTTTCTGGTGTATACTTACCTTAGGTATGACAACATGGGTGTTTTGCGTACCATGATACCATGGAGGGTTAAATGTACAACATAGGTGACAGAATAGTATATCCGATGCACGGAGCAGGCGTAATCAAGGAAATTGAAGAGCGTGAGATACTTGGCGAGATGCGCCAGTACTATGTTCTGAAACTTCCTCACGGGGATATGAAGATTATGATTCCCGTGGATAAGTGTGACGAAATCGGTGTCAGAGATGTAATCGAAGAGAAGGATGTGGATATGGTTCTCGATGTGCTTGGGGCACCTTCAACACCTATGCCCAGCAACTGGAATCATCGCAACAGGGAAAACATGGAGAAACTGAAGACAGGCGATATAAAGGAGGTTGCGGAGGTGGTACGCAATCTCACAAGAGTTGAATCCACCAAGCATCTTTCAACGGGCGAAAAAAAGATGCTGACAAACGCCAAGCAAATTCTCTCAAGTGAATTTATTATGGCGCTGGATATAGATCACGATAAGGCGGAAGAGATGATCATAGCAGCTATTTAATACTTGGCTGCTTGATTTTTTCTGCGCTGTGATATATAAAAATCAAGACAAAAAAATTCAATAAGAAGGGAGGTGAAAACGAAATGTTCAGGACTCTATTTAGAGCTATCTTTACTCTGGTCGGAGCTATAGCCGGATACGGAATTGCTCAGCTTATCGAGTACATCCTTGTCCAGACGAAAAACGTTCCCGCAAAGGGCTTTACGTCCCTGCAGGAAATACTACTTACTTCTTCATCCGTAATTATTTTTACTATTATTTTCTTTTTTCTGGCCCCGGCTCTCAAGAGAAGGAGCAAAAAGGTTACCAATACAATCGAGTCCGATTTGCAGTCTGTGTCCGCCAACGAAATACTCGGCGGGACGGCAGGTCTGGTAATAGGACTGTTTATAGCATTCCTGGTAAGCAATGTCTATGACTACATCAAGATTCCTTACGTGCCTCTGGTGCTTACATTGGTTACTTATTTGCTCATGGGATACCTTGGCATTGTAATTGCCACGAGAAAGGGTAAAGACGTATTCTACGCCATAACAAGGGAAGGAAGAGAAAGGAAAACTCAGGACACAAAGAAGAAGCGCAGCTCAAAAGGCGGCGATGCAGCACCTAAGATTCTCGATACAAGTGTCATAATCGACGGTAGAATTTATGACATCATGAACACAGGCTTCATCGAAGGTAAAATCGTAATTCCCGATTTTGTCCTGGTAGAGCTCAGGCACATTGCTGACTCTTCAGACTCATTAAAGCGCAAGCGTGGCAGAAGAGGGCTTGATGTACTCAACAAAATTCAAAATGAATTTGGTGTCGAAATATCGGACACCACAAGTGAAAAGGCTTTAAAGGAAATCCCGGAAGTGGATGTCAAGCTGCTCAAACTGGCTCAGGTCATGAACGGCAAGGTTGTTACAAACGATTTCAATCTGAATAAAGTGGCGGGAATAAACGGTGTTCCCGTGCTGAATATAAACGAACTTGCCAACAACCTTAAGCCTGTAATCCTGCCCGGCGAGAATATGAATCTTTTCCTTGTAAAGGAAGGTAAAGAAACGGGACAGGCTGTTGCCTATCTTGATGACGGAACTATGGTAGTGGTGGAAGAAGGCAGAAAATACATCAGCAAGAATATTGATGTAACTGTAACCAGCGTTCTTCAGACAGCGGCCGGAAGAATGATATTCGGCAAACCTGCCAAGTAGAAGAGGTGATTAATTTTGGAGATTAGAGCCGGAAACGGCTTTGATGTACACAAGTTTGATGAAGAGAGAAAACTGTATCTGGGTGGCGTTGAGATCCCTTTCGAAAAGGGACTCGCCGGCCACTCAGATGCGGATGTGCTCCTTCATGCAGTAATGGATGCCCTCCTTGGTGCAGCGGGGATGGGTGATATAGGAAAGCATTTCCCCGATACCGATGATAAGTATAAAGGCATATCATCGGTTAAGCTTTTGCGTGCCGTAAATGACCTGCTGAAAAAAGAGGGCTTTATTATCGGCAATATTGATGTTACACTTGTGTGCGAGAAGCCGAAGATAAGTCCTTATTCCGATGAAATGAAGAGTATTATTGCGGGAGAGCTTGACATGGATAAATCCTGCATTAACATAAAGGGGACGACTACGGAGAAGCTTGGCTTCACAGGCAGGGAAGAAGGAATAGCCTGCCTTGCGACATGTATAATAAGTAAAGGAGATATATAAAGACATGCGACTTTCAAAAATGCTGATTAAAACTTTGAGGGAGGCTCCAAACGATGCTGTGCTTCCCAGCCATATACTTCTGCTGAGGACCGGCATGATAAGAAGACTGGCCTCAGGCATATACGGGTATATGCATATGGGATACCGTTCCATCAGGAAGATTGAACAGATTGTACGTGAGGAAATGGACGCCATAGGCGGACAGGAAATACTCATGAGCGCAGTTCAGCCTGCGGAGCTTTGGCAGGAATCGGGCAGATGGTTTGACTACGGCCCGGAGCTTTGGCGTCTCAAGGATAGAAAGGATGCGGACTTTTGTCTTGGACCAACTCATGAGGAAGTATTTACTGACATTATGAAAACCGATGTTACATCTCACAAGCAGCTTCCCATGTCCCTTTATCAGATTCAGACCAAGTACCGTGATGAAGTAAGACCCAGATTTGGTCTCATGCGCGGACGTGAGTTCATTATGAAGGACGCCTATTCATTTGACCTGGATGAAGAAGGCCTGGATAAGAGCTATAACGATATGTTTGGCGCCTATGAAAAGGTTTTCACCCGTTGCGGGCTGGACTTCAGACCTGTTGAGGCGGATAACGGTGCAATCGGCGGCAGCGGCTCCCACGAGTTTACTGCTCTGTCCGAGTACGGTGAGAGTGAAATAGCTTACTGCACATCCTGTGACATGGCTGCCACAGTTGAAAGTGCTGCCTGCAGCGATGACCCGGCTTCAGATGAAGAAATGAAGGAACTTGAAAAGGTTCACACACCGGGAACCAAAACCATTGAAGCCGTTGCGGAATATCTGGGACTGGATAAAAAGCAGACTATAAAGGCATTGCTGTTCCAGACCTACGACGAGCAGGGACAGATTGACAAATACGTTGCCGCATTTGTAAGAGGCGATCGTGACTGCAACATGATAAAGCTGGTTAACGCTCTGGGCATTCCCGAGCATGCCATCGAGTTTGCAGATGAAGATAAGATGGGAGAGGCCACAGGCTGCGTTGGCGGATTCACAGGTCCTATGGGTCTTCATGACTGCACAATAGTCGTTGACTCCGAGCTGGTGGGAATGAAGAATCTCTGTGCAGGTGCCTGTGACGTAGACCACCATTACATTAACATGAACTACGGCCGGGATTATGAAGGCGACATAGTTGCGGATATAAAGATTCTCGCCGAAGGGGACAGATGCCCTGTATGCGGAGCTCCCGTAAAACATACAAGAGGAATAGAAGTTGGTCAGGTATTCAAACTTGGCACAAAGTATTCCGATAGCATGGGTGCATATTATAAAGATGAGAACCAGAAGGAAAACTTGATTGTAATGGGCTGCTACGGGATAGGCATATCGAGAACAATGCAGGCAGTAGTTGAGCAGCACCACGATGACAAGGGAATCATCTGGCCCATCAGCGTTGCGCCTTACCACGTGATCATAACCATCGTTAAGATAGCTGAGGAAGAGCAGGTGAAGGCAGCGGAAGATATTTACGAAAAACTCCGGAAAGCCGGCATTGAAGTTCTTCTCGACGACCGTAAGGAAAGGCCGGGAGTAAAATTCAACGACGCAGATCTGCTGGGCATTCCCATCAGAATTACCGTAGGCAGAGATATAACCGATGGAAAGGTTGAATACAAAATGAGAAGGGACGAAGAGTCAAGTCTCTTAAGTGTAGAGGATGCAATTGACACGGCAATTAAAACAGTAAACGAAGAGAAGTAACGAAGAAAAGAAACGAACTAGAAAGATAAAATGAGAGAGCTTTGGAAACTGTTCTATGAATTTTTCAAAATAGGTCTCTTTACAATCGGCGGCGGTCTGGCGATGATTCCTCTCATGCAGAAAATCGCCGTAGATGACAACGGCTGGGTAACCGAAGAAGAAATGGTGGACTGCGTAGCAGTCAGCTATGCCATTCCCGGTGTTGTAGCCATTAATATTGCAACGTACATAGGAAAGAAGAGGTTCGGCATGCTTGGGGCCATAATCGGCACCCTGGCCGTGACCCTTCCTTCTTTTCTTTGCATAGTAATAATTGTTTTGTTCCTGAACCAGTTTGAGAACAACAAGGTGGTCCAGGGCGTTTTCGTAGGACTTAAAGCTGCGGCCTGCGGGCTCATAGTGGTGGCTCTTCAAAGATTGGGCAGTCAGGCTCTTCGCGGCGTATTTTCATGGGTTATCGCAATTCTGGCTTTCGTGGCTATAATGATATTCAACATTAACGCCATATGGACAATCCTGGCGGGTGCCATTGCGGGACTCCTTGCCATGGTGCTGAAGAAAGATGGAAGGGGTGAGGAAAAGTAATGTTTGGTCTGTTCCTGTCTTTCTTCAAAGTTGGTGCCTTTGCCTTTGGCGGCGGATTCGCCATGCTGCCTCTCATATTTCAGACCGTTGAATCCTACGGTATGATGACAAAGGATGAATTTGCAAGGCTCATCGCCTTATCCCAGGTGACTCCCGGACCTGTAGCCGTAAACGCTGCGACTTACACAGGGATGATATACGAAGGAATTCCGGGGGCCATAGTGGCTACTCTTGGTGTATCCATTCCGTCCTTTGCAATAATGATTATTGTAATGGGCTTTATGAAAGCATTTCAGGACAGTAAAGGTCTTGAAGCGGCAATGAATGGAATAAGACCTGTAACTGTCGGCCTTATTGCCGCGGCCTTCATTTATATAGCGCAGACATCTCTTGTGAAGGAAGAAATATTCTCCATGGATTTTATAAAAGGTCTGCCGGGGAATCTGGATATTTTCTCAATATGCTGCTTTGCGGCAACGATAGTTATGACAGTAAAATTTAAACTCAACCCTATAATCACAATTATAGTGATGGGCGCTCTGGGAGGAATTTTATGTGGACTGGTGGTGTGAGAGTAGTTGTAAGAAATGAAGAGGGTAAGGTCCTCTTCGTAAGACAGGAACATCCCGAGAGGGAAATATGGCTTCTTCCCGGCGGCGGCGTCGAGGCAGGGGAAACCTCTGTGGATGCTGCTGTTCGCGAGGTCAGAGAAGAGACCGGTCTGGAAATAGAAGTGAGGAAAATGCTCTGGTGCGTGGAGCAGGTAAAGGAAAACGGCGAGCAGCGCTTCGTGAATTTCTTCCTTGCGGATATTAAAGGCGGAAGTCTGCACCTGGGCTACGATCCAGAGTTTGGCGAAGGTGAGCAGGTAATGAGGGAAGTCAGGTTCGTTGACCGCCATGAGATGGAGAATCTGCCGAACATATATCCTGCATTCCTAAAAGACGAATTATGGTATATAATATCTGATAGCGACTCGGATTATAATCCGTATAAAATTCGTAAAGACTAGAATACAGCCAGAACACAGGAGGAACAATTATGACCAAGTTTACTATAGTTATGAAAGATGGCGGAGAAATGAAGGGGGAGCTTTATCCCGATACAGCTCTTGAGACTGTGGAGAATTTTGTTAAGCTTGCAAAGGAAGGCTTTTACGATGGACTTATATTCCACAGAGTAATTCCCGGCTTCATGATACAGGGAGGATGCCCCGACGGAAACGGAATGGGCGGCCCGGGATATCATATTAAAGGAGAGTTTTTAAGTAACGGCTTTCCAAACGATTTAAAGCACACAAGAGGAGTGCTGTCTATGGCAAGAGCCATGGATCCTAATTCTGCAGGCTCCCAGTTCTTTGTAATGGTTGCCGATGCGCCGCACCTGGATGGGGACTATGCAGGATTTGGAAAGGTGACTGAGGGGATGGATGTTGCAGATGCAATCGTTTCAGTTGAGACCAATTTCAGTGACAAGCCCCTGGAGGACCAGGTCATTGAAACAATAACAATTATTGAAGAATAATGAGAGTAAGAGAGAAAAAGAGTTATTGTCCCAGAGTTGGATATAAGGATTATGCCGTTAATTTCCTGGAGCTTGCCTTCGGATTAATTCTGTTTGGCATAGGTACCTACCTGACTGTCCAGGGTGATATCGGGCTGGCTCCATGGGTGGCCTTCTCCGTAGGATTTTCAAATGTAACGGGAATCAATTACGGACTGATACATGTAATTATATCCGTAGTTATACTGGTAATTGACATTTTTCTCAAAGAAAAAATTGGCTGGGGCACAATTGGTGATGCACTTGCAGTAGGAAGTATTATGTCATTCTTCGATTACCTTGGCATCATTCCCAAAGCCTCATCCTTCGGCGAAGGAGTAATAATAACTTTAGTCGGCCTGCTTATTACTGCAATCGCCACATACTTTTATATGGACGCCGCCTTCGGCTGCGGCCCCAGAGACGCTCTCTTTGTGGCCATGTGCCGCATACTGAAGAGGCTGCCTGTAGGAGCTGTAAGAGTTCTTCTCGAAGGCAGCGCCTTTCTCATAGGCTGGCTCATGGGAGCAAAGGCCGGACTGGGCACCATAATGTACGTATTCGGAATCGGTATATTTATAGAAATCGTATTCCGCATAACCGGATTTGATGTAAAGAGGGTACATCACGAAGACCTTATAGATACACACAAAAATCTTCTCAGACTGCACAGAGGAGAAATGCCTTTATAAAAAATAAGGAAGGAAAATAATAAGGAAGGAGACTTTAAAAAATGAAGATTAAATTCTGCGGAGCCGCCACCAGCGTAACAGGTTCGTGTCACTTACTGACAAGCGGAGAGCACCAGGTGCTCATGGACTGCGGACAATTCCAGGGTGGCAAGGTTCAGGAACAGCAAAACTATGAAGAGTTTCCCTTCAACCCGGCAGAGGTGGAATGCGTAGTTCTTTCCCATGCCCACATCGACCACTGCGGAAGATTGCCTCTGCTCATTAAGCGGGGCTTTAAAGGAGAAATAATCTGTACCTCCGCCACAGCGGATCTTCTCGATGTAATGCTTAAGGACAGCGGATACATTCATGAGAAGGAAGCCGAGTGGCAGAACAGAAAGAACGAGCGCGCCGGAAGACCTCTCGTTGAGCCTCTGTACACATTTAACGATGCAGTGGACACCCTTAAATACGTTAAGCCTGTTGAGTACGACCAGCTGGTGGATTTAAACGAAGACATGAAGGTTGTGTTTAACGATGCAGGACATATTCTCGGATCTGCCATGATTGAACTCTTTGTAAATGAAGAGGGCAGCACCAGCAAAATTGTATTCTCCGGGGACATCGGCGTAAAGGACAGACCCATTCTCAGAGACCCGACAACAATTAAAAAAGCCGATTACGTAATCATGGAAACAACCTACGGCAACAGGGTGCATCCGAAAGAAGGAAACAATATTGACGCCCTCATCAAAATAATAATCAATACGGCAAGAAGAGGCGGCACTACAGTCATTCCTTCATTTGCAGTGGGAAGGACGCAGGAACTCATTTACGAGCTCAACCGCTACTACGAGAGTGACAATGAATTCAAAAAGGATCTGGAGAAGTTAAAGGTATATGTGGATTCGCCTATGGCATATAACGCAACAGAGGTGTTCAAGAAGAACGCTCAGGTTTACGACGAGGAAATGCGCGAATTCCTGCTGAAGGGTGACAATCCTCTGGACTTCCCGGGACTTGAGTTTACAAAGACTTCAGAGGAGTCCAAGGCCATTAACTTCAGCCACGAGCCAAAGGTTATCATATCCGCCAGCGGCATGTGCGAAGCGGGAAGAATCAGACATCACCTTAAGCACAACCTCTACGATAAGAATTCATCCATCGTATTCGTAGGATACCAGGCTGAAGGAACTCTCGGAAGAACTCTGGTGGAAGGAATAGATGAGGTTACTCTCTTTGGAGAAAAAATAAACGTTGCAGCTGAAATTCATAACCTGGAAGGATTCTCCGGACACGCTGATAAAGACGGACTGCTGGACTGGATAGGCAGCTTTGAGAAGAAGCCAAAACAGGTATTCCTGGTTCACGGCGAGCAGGAATCCAAGGACGCCTTTGCATTCACCCTGCGTGAAAAGCTGGGAATGGATCCGGTGGTTGTTACAGATATTTCCGAGTTCGAGCTCGAATCCGGTGACATGATTTCAATGGAAGAGACGGTCAAGGATGTAATGGATGCTGAATCCATGGACAAGCTCCGCCTGAGAGTTGCCAGCGTACAGGATGAATTAAACAGCCTAATCAAGACCCAGGAAGCTATACCGGACAGAGAAATGTCCCCTGAAAAGCTTTCTGAGATTAAGAATCTCATACTGTCGCTGGAGAAGGATGCAGTGAACCTTTCATCTGCACTTACTGATAGGAATTAAAGAAAATCCTTTAAGAACAACAGAAAAGAAGGGGTAATGGTGTTACCCCTTTTTTAATTTCAATTCGTCAGCTAAGCCTAAGCCAGGAAGCCTGCTTCTCTCAGTGCGACCTGAATTTTGTCGAAGACGATTTTGTCTGAGCAGCCGATTTTGTGAAGATGAATGCCGCCTGTAAGGTCACTAAGAGGCTTTGCATCTTTCTCGAGAACCTTTTCCATGAACTCGTCGGCATCAAGTCTGGACTGAATATCCAGCTGGCCTGTAATCTGTCCATAGACAGTGTGCTCAACGGTGACGTCTATTACTGTTGCACCATGGTCAACCATAATATAGAGCTCATCACGCATGCTTATCGTATCATGTTGGCAGGCAATGGTACCGATATACTGATGATCGCTGGAATCGTTTGAGCCCATGATATAACCTTTAGGTGTAGCGAGTATATCTGCACCTTCAGCACGGAGGAGAGCTATGTCACCTACGATAATCTGTCTGCTGACACTAAACTTCTGGGCCAGAGCTGTAGCGCTAATAGGTGCTCTGGCATTTTTAATTGTTTTTGCTATGCTACTTCTTCTTGCTTCTGTATCCATGGACAAATTATATCGTAATTAAAAATAAATGTAAAGACACAATAATACTACTATATACATACAAATATACATACAAATATACATACAAATATACATCCTATTGTTTTGTGATGTGTATTGACAGAGCGTTTCACGGGGACAGGCTTTTTGTTTCGCACTCTGACCAACAGAGTGCGAAACAAAAAGCCTGTCCCCGTGAAACGCCCTTGAAAGAAATAGGCAGTGTGGTATTATATTGTTAAGAGTAAGGAGATAGATTATGGTGATAGATATTAAGGAACATAAGTATTTATTTCATCATGGAAATAATTATAGAACATATGAAATTTTTGGTGCCCACTCTCTGGAAAACAGAGGGTATATTTTTAGGGTCTGGGCGCCCAATGCGGTGAGCATTTCCGTCGTCGGTGACTTCAATGGCTGGAGAATGGACGCTAATCCTATGAGTAGGCTTGCTGACGATGACAGCATATGGCAGGCGGTCTGTGAAAATGCAAAAGAGGGTGACCTTTATAAATATGCTATTGTAACTGAAGATAGAAGGGTTCTATATAAGGCAGATCCCTATGCTTTTGAATCGGAAATTGCCAGAATTGAGACCGGCAGTCAGCGGGCCTCGAGGATATGGGATATAGCTAAACCGTTTAACTGGAGCGATGATGAGTGGTTCCTCAAAAGGGACAATGCAAATCCCTATGAATCGCCAATGAATATATACGAGGTCCATTTAGGCTCATGGAAATATAAAGAAGACGGCAGCCAGTATTCCTATGAAGAACTGGCAGATGAGCTCATTCCCTATGTAAAGGAAATGGGATACACTCACCTGGAGATTCTTCCTGTCATGGAGCATCCCTTCGATGGTTCCTGGGGCTATCAGATTACCGGCTACTATTCCGTCACTTCCAGGTACGGCACACCGGAAGGCTTCAAGAAGCTAATCGACAAAGCCCATGCCGAGGGAATAGGCGTCATTCTTGACTGGGTGCCGGCTCATTTCCCAAAGGACGAACACGGCCTGGTGGAATTTGACGGTAAGCCTCTTTACGAATACAGCGATCCATTAAAGATGGAACACAAGGGATGGGGCACCAGAGCCTTTGATTTTGGACGACCGGAGGTAATCAGTTTCCTGATTTCCAACGCCTTCTTCTACTGTGAACAGTATCACATTGACGGCCTGAGAGTAGATGCGGTGGCAGCCATGCTTTACCTTAACTACGACAGGCCCGACGGTGAATGGACTCCCAACGATGAAGGGGGCACGGAGAATAAAGAGGCAATAAAATTCCTTCAGCAGCTTAACAAGGATGTGCTTTCAAACTTTAAGGGAGTACTGATGATTGCTGAGGAATCTACCGCCTGGCCTAATGTGACCAAACCACCGGAAGTGGGCGGCCTGGGATTTAATTTCAAGTGGAATATGGGCTGGATGAACGATACTCTTGAGTATTTCAAAACGGATCCTCTCTTCAGAAAGGGAGTTCACAACAAACTTACATTCGCCCTTACTTACGCTTACAGTGAGAATTTCATTCTACCCATTTCCCACGACGAAGTTGTCCACGGGAAAAAGTCCCTTCTGGATAAAATGCCGGGAGAGTACGGAGATAAATTCGCACAGCTAAGATGTTTCCTGGTTTACATGATGACTCATCCGGGTAAAAAGCTCACATTCATGGGGCAGGAGATAGGCCAGTTCATAGAGTGGGATGAGAAGAGGCAGCTTGACTGGATGCTTCTGGATTACGACACTCACAGAGAGCTGCAAAGCTTCGTCCGGAAGCTGAATCATTTCTATTTGGACACACCGCCTCTGTGGCGCACGGACGACACCTTTGAAGGCTTTAACTGGATTGATGCGGATAACGGCAACGATAATGTATACACCTATTACAGAGTCGAGGGCGACGACCTATACCTGGTTGCAATTAATCTATCCGGCAAGGACTTTGAGGAATACAAGATAGGTGTCCCAAAGGCAAGCTCTTATGTGTGCTCCATTGACACCCTTGAAGATGGAGCCAGGGAAGGTGAAAAATTCAAAGTAAAAAAAGGCGAGTGCAACGGATATGCACAGCACATAAATATAGAAATGCCGGGATTTTCGGCTGTAATACTGGAGAAGAGGAAAAAGGAGAAGTAAAGTCATGTTGAGTAAGAAAAAATGCGTAGCTATGCTACTGGCAGGTGGGCAGGGCAGCAGACTTGCGCCACTGACTACTTACATTGCCAAGCCGGCAGTGCCTTTCGCAGCAAGGTACCGCATAATCGATTTTTCCATTTCAAATTGTGTTAACTCAGGGATAGATACCGTAGGCGTTCTGACCCAGTATCAGCCCCTTGAACTAAACGATTACCTGGGTACAGGCAGCCCCTGGGATCTTGATCTCAGATTCGGCGGCCTGCATATACTGCCACCTTACCAGGCTCAGAAAGGCGGAGATTGGTTTAAGGGTACGGCCAATGCAATTTACCAGAACATAAAATTCATAAAGAGATACAATCCTGACTATGTGCTCATTCTTTCCGGTGACCACATTTACAAAATGGATTACGACATAATGCTCCAGGAGCATATTGAAAACGGCGCCGACTGCACAATTGCCGTAATAGATGTGCCCTTGGAGGAGGCTTCAAGATTCGGCATTATGACCACAGATGAGAAGGGCAGAATTACCGAATTTGCGGAGAAGCCGGAGAATCCGAAGAGCACCCAGGCTTCAATGGGAGTCTATATTTTCTCAACGGATGCCCTTATAAAATATCTTGAAGAGGATGAGGCCAATCCTGAATCGGAGAACGACTTCGGGAAGAATGTCATTCCCGCCATGCTGGCGGACGGTCAGAAAATGTACGCATATCTCTACAAAGGCTACTGGAGAGATGTAGGCACATTGTCTTCCTACTGGGCGGCAAACATGGATGCCATTGGCGACAAGCCTGAGCTCGTATTAAACGACCCGGGCTGGAGAATCTATTACCGCCATTCCTTTAATTATCCTCAGTACATCGGGGAAAACGCATTGGTGACAAACTCCATATGTGGCGCGGGTAATGAAATAGACGGTAAGGTTAACAATTCGGTCATCTTCAACAATGCAATAATCGAAAAGGATACGGACATTGAAGGAAGTATTATCATGAGCGAGTGCCACATTGGAAAGGGCGTAAAGATTGACTATGCAATAGTGGACCACGGAGCTGTCATAAAAGACGGCGTGACCATTATCGGCGACAGAAGCGGCGACCCGGTAATTATCGAAAGAGACTCGGTTGTATCCGGTGACATTATGGAAGGAGGAAGGAAATGAACGCAGTAGGTTTGATTTTTGCAGATTCATACGATGTTGCCATCGATGAACTTACAGCACAGAGAACGCTGGCGGCGATTCCTTTCGGTGCCAGATACAGAGTAATAGATTTTAAGCTTTCCAACATGGTGAATGCAGGTATCAGGAATATTGGGATCATCACTACTCAGAAGTACAGCAGCCTCATGTGGCATATCAGAGGCGGATCTTTCTGGGACCTGGACCGCAAACAGTCAGGTATAAGATTCCTTCCGCCATATGCATATGAAGGAGTCAATTCGAATTATGAAAACAGACTGGAAGCAATGCTGGCTCACCTTAATTATCTCAAGGAATGCAGGGAAAAGTACGTAGTCTTCGGCTGCTGCAACTACGTGGAGAACGTCAGCTACGAAGAAGCTATGAAGCTACATGTGGACACAGACGCCACAATTACGTGTATTTATACAAAGAATCCAATTAACAAGAGTAAGAACCTTCACGTGACTACTTATGAAATCGCTGATGATGGAAAGATTACCGGTTGCTATTTTGAAGACAAGCTAAATGGCAGTCAGAAGAACGTGTCAGCCAGCACCTTCATAATAAAGCGTGAAGAGTTAATACAGCTTATTGAAAAAGCATCGAGAAGCGGTGGAGTCAGCTTCAGAAATGACGTGCTCGTTCCTCTCATAAAGGAAGGAAAGGTAATGGCATGTGAGGCTAAGCGGCCCATGCTTTTCATTGACGATTTATCATGTTACCTGAAGAGTAACCTGAAGCTACTGGAGCCTGACACACGCAAGCAGCTTCTGAAAAACGAGGATCGTCCCATCGTAACCAGGGTAAAGGACTCTGCGCCCACAAGATACGGCAAGTATGCAGTGGTCACAAATTCCATAATAGCCGACGGTGCCATAATTGACGGGGAAGTAAGAAATTCGATTATTTTCAGAGGAGTGCGCGTGAAGAAAGGTGCCGTTGTGGAAAACAGCGTCATCATGCAGGACAGTACCATAGGTACAGGCGCTCACCTTAATTATGCGGTAATAGATAAGGATGCGGTAATTCAGGATGGAAGACTTCTTTCCGGCTACATTACTCATCCATTCTTCGCAGGCAAAGGTGTAGTCATCTAGGTATAATAAGGAGAGCAATGACCGGTAAGGAAATAGCCATATTCGATTCAAGGAGTGAGGAATACAAAAGACCCTTTGGTGCCGTTACAGGAGGCACCAAAGTCTTTTTGCGCATTGCCGTAAGAAGCGACATAAAGGTTAAAAACATATGGACTGTTGTTCTCTATGACCGCCACTGGCAGCCGGCCTGGTACCCTATGAAGGCGGTGGAAGAACTGGTCAGTGATTACGATTACTACGAGGTGGAAATAGCCTTCGATGACACGGGTCTGTACTGGTATCACTTCACAATTGAGACGGATCTTGGGCATCTTCAGATTTTCAAATCAGACGATAATGATAATGCAGTAACTATAGATTCCCAGTTTGGCACAGGAGGCAGCCCTGTATCTCCATGGCAGCTGACTGTCTACGATGAAAAGTTTGAGCAGCCGGACTGGATATACGGCGGAGTCTTTTATCATATTTTTGTTGACAGATTCGCTAAGGGCAGCAGTCGCAGTGATGAAGACAGAAGGGCTGCTCTTTTGGGAAAGAGCAAAATGGCAGACAGGCATCTCAGAGATGACTGGGGCGGCCAGCCTGATTACCTGCCCAATGAAGAGGGGGAAATATTAAACAAGGATTTCTTCGGCGGGGACATACCCGGCATTATTGAGAAGCTGCCTTATCTCTCGGATTTGGGCGTGACCTGTCTTTATTTAAGCCCTATATTTAAAGCATTTTCAAATCATAAATACGACACCGGGGATTACATGGACATAGCCCCGGAATTCGGCACCATTTCAGATTTCAGAGAGCTATGCAAGAAGGCCGAGCTTATGGGAATTAAGGTGATTCTCGATGGGGTATTCGCCCACACCGGGTCCGATTCAATATACTTTAATAAATACGGAACCTATGGCAAAGGCGGTGCGTGGAATGACTCGAGCAGCCCATACCGCAGTTGGTACAAATTCCTGGATGACGGCACCTACGATTCCTGGTGGGGAATATCCACTCTGCCAAAGACAAATAAGAAGGAAGAATCATACGTGGAGTTTATTACCGGCCGGGAAGGTGTGGCGAGAAAGTGGCTCAGGGAAGGAGCCTCAGGCTGGAGGCTGGACGTAGCAGATGAACTGCCGGTGAGCTTTATGAAGAGCCTTTCCAAGGCCGTGCACGAAGAAAAGCCGGGAGCCTTGCTCATTGGAGAGGTCTGGGAAGACGCCTCATATAAAACGGCTTACGATGAACGAAAAAACTATTTTGAAGGGGACAAGCTGGACTCAGTAATGAATTATCCCTTCAAGGATGCAATTATATCTTTTCTCAGAAGCGGGGACGGAGAGAAACTGTCCCTTACCGTGGAGCGTATAATGGAAAATTATCCGCCCTTCGCAGTAAATGCACTTATGAACAACCTGGGCACTCACGACAGCCTGCGCATTCTCACAGCACTGGCGGGAAAGGAAATCAAGCCAAGACTTGAGACCAGAGCCGAGCAGGCCCGGACACATCTTACTCCGGCGGAACGTGATAGGGGACTTAAGCTCCTTAAAATGGCAGTAGCACTTCAGATGACCCTGCCCGGAGTGCCATGCATTTACTACGGCGACGAAGCGGAAATGGAAGGCTACGGCGACCCATTTAACAGAGCATGCTATCCCTGGGGAAATGAAAACAAAGAACTTATAGAGTGGCATAAGGATTTAATAGCAGTAAGGCGGGGAAATCCTGTTTTTGAAAAAGGCCTTTACAGAACCCTTAAAGCCACTGAAGGTATATTTTCCTTTGTAAGATACAGCGAAGAGGGGAGCAGTGAAATTAGAATAACAATTGATCTGGTAAATGAAAAAGTGCGGATTTGGGACCTGAATAAAGATATTTTATTTGATAGAAAAGTGTAGGAGAAGGAACTGAATGATTGACAAGAATAGATTGGTTTCGATAAGTGATGCAATAGTCGCTGTGGCGGCCACAATAATGGTGTTACAGCTTGATATACCGGAAAGGGTTGGATGGGCGGCCGTTCAGAGTCAGCATCAGACTCTTATTGCCTACTTGATCAGCTTTCTGCAGATATTTCTTGCATGGCATGAACATCATGATAGTTTAGCCGGGGCAACAAAGATTAACCATCGAATATTTCTCATAAATTGTCTTTGGCTGTTCTTTATCACCATGCTGCCCCTGGCTACAGGCGTAATTGGAAAGAGCCCTGAACATGCTCCATCCATACTACTGTATATTCTTATTCTTTTAGCCATTCAGCTTACAATCACGTGGGAAAGCCACAGTGTATGCAAGCTGAATAAAATAGAGGTGCTCGATAAACCTGTTATCCAGAAAATCAGAGTCCTGTCCATTACAGGCTACATAATTGCTGCTGCATTAGCTTTTGTGAAGCCAATATGTGGACTTATTATTATTCTTCTGGTAACAGCTATTGAATTAGTCATGATCTGCCTCTACGACAGAAAGTTTTACTGAGCCTTGGGCTTCTTTTCTCTTTTGCATTATCAGGTATACAGGCAGGCCGAGAAGTGTCACAACGATACTTCCGATGGATAGCCATCTGGCGGCCGGACCTGAGAAGAGCAGCTGATTCATAAGAACGAATACTCCGCTGAGAATTGAGATAATCGGGATTACCGGATAGAGGGGAACTTTGTAGGTTCTTTCGAGATCCGGTGCCGTCTTTCTGTATCTCATTACCGATGCAAAGGTGAGAGTATAGAATGTCCATGATGAGAATACGGCCAGGTCCGTGAGCATGTTGAACTGTCCGCTGACGGCATAAAGGGCACCTATTGTGCTGACGAAAATAATTCCGTTTGCAGGGACCTGTCTGCTGCTAAGCTTTCCAAAGAACTTGCTGAAGGGGAGGTCGCCATCCCCTGCCAGCATATATACAATCCTCGATCCACCAAGTACGAAAGCGTTGCAGGCTCCAAATGTGGAGACCATGATTCCCACTGCAATGAAGGCGCCGCCTTTGCTACCGAATATTACTTCTGCAACAGCTGATGCCGGAGCTGCCAGATCTTTAAGCTGGTCAGCCGGCAGAACCTGCAGGTATGCAATGTTGATTACAAGATATATAGCTGTGATGATACTAACACCACCGATAATTGCCAGAGGAAGGTCTCTTGCAGGCTTTTTCATTTCACCGGCAATAGCGCCTACGTTTGTCCAGCCTTCAAAAGCGAAGAGTACGGCAATCATTAACTGTCCCATTACTGTAATGGGGTTAAGTTCTTCCCCGATCATGGGAGAGAAAACTCCGCCTGTCTGCTCGCCTTTGGCAAAGCCCAGGGCGATGAGAAGGAAGATTGGGATCAGCTTGCCGATTGTTGAAATAATCTGCACCCAGCTGCCTACTGCGGAGCCCAGCATGTTAAGAAGGGCGATTACAACTACAACCATAATGGCAATAGGCACCAGGAGTCTGGGACTTACAAATACAGTTGCCTGCTGCGCAGTTGCAACGGCCAGAGCAGAAATCATAGCGGGATAAAAGAGAAGAATCTGCATCCAGCCGGCGAGGAAGCCGACCTTCTTGCCGAATACCTTTTCCAGATAAATTGCAATGCCGCCTGTCTCGGGAATGAGTATGGCGATTTCAGCAAAGGTCATGGCGGCAAATATGCAGACCAGACCTGTAACGATCCATGCTACCATAGCGATTCCCGGGGCACCACCTGTAAGGGTGTACATAGCCTGAGGCTTAAAGAAGATTCCGGAACCGATAACGCCGCCGATTACTGCGGCCATGGCTGCCATAAGCCCCATGTTTTTCTTCATTTCATTGTTCATTAAATACCTCCAAAGAGTAGTCCTGCCGCAGACAAACAAAAAGAGAATGCGAGCGGCGCCTGCCGTTGCATCCTCTGTATTTTTACCTGAAAGCATTACTTCTACGGTGCTAATGAAATTAGTCTCTCCAGAGGTTCGTCGGTGCAAGGTCCTTTTTCCTGAAAGATTCTCCGCGGTCTGGCAAACCGCAAATTGCTTCGTCGGATTTCCGGCCGTTAGCCTTGCCGGAATATTTCCCGTGCACGTCAACCGATCGTTATTAACTTCGGTCGAGTATATCATCAACACTTTAGTCAAGTCAAGTGGTTTTTAGCGTTTCACGGGGACAGGTTTTTCGTTCCGCCCCTGGCTGGGATTGGGAAGACACAAGATTTGGCCCGGCTTATTACCAAACGTCAAAAAATCTATTACCAGAGTAATAGTAAAACAAGCATTCTGGTAATAACTATTACCAGAATTAAAGAAAACTATTACCCAGGTAATAACTTTCTTTGATATTGGTAATAGAATGATGTGTGCTAAACGTTATATTGCAATGAAGAGTGATTTGTGAGAAGATAGGGGCGGTAAATTAAGTGTTGAATTTTGAAAGAGAGGTTTTTATAGCGATGAGAAAAACTCTATCAATATTATTGTCGGTTGTCCTTGTGTTCAGTGTAATGGCTGGAGCAGAAGCGTCTTTTGCGAAGAAGGCACCGGCCATATCGGCAAAGGTGCTGCACATGAAAAAAGGGCAGAGTCATAAAATAAAGATGACCAATGCCAAGAAGGTAAAGTGGAGCACATCCAGTAAAAAGATTGCCACGGTAAAAAAGGGAAAGGTGACTGCAAAGAAGGCAGGTACCGCAACTATTACTGCGAAGGTTGGAAAGAAAAAATACAAGTGTACTGTAACGGTTTCCAACGGGAAAAAGAAGGCTGTGGTCATTTACTTTTCCGCAACGGGAAACACGAAAAAGGCGGCTGTAAAAGTGAAGAAAGCTACCGGCGCCGATATTGTGAGAATCGTGCCTAAGAAAGCGTATTCAAAAGCAGATCTTACATATGAAAAAACCTGCAGAGCCAATGATGAACAGAATAAAAACAGCAAGCCTGCAATAGCTACTGTAATAAAGAACCTTAAGCAGTACAAGGTGGTTTATCTGGGATACCCAATCTGGTGGGGCAAGGAGCCGGGAACAATAAGAACGTTCATGACTAAGTACAGTCTTAAAGGCAAAACTGTTATGCCGTTTTGCACATCAGGCGGCAGCGGTATCGACGGCAGCATCCCATTCATAAAGAAAAATGCTAAAGGGGCAACTATCGGTGAAGGAATGGACCTGACAGATGCCACAACTGCAGAAATCAAAGAGTGGATAAAATAGTCCCATTGTCACCATTCAGAAAGTCCGCCGGTAGCAGAGGCATCAGTAACGCACTGAGCTCCTGCATTGCGGGCTTTTTCTATTGTATCGTCAAATGAGAATCCGCGGACCATGGCGGCCAGATAGGCTGCAATGGTTACGTCTCCGGCTCCAAGGCCGGAAACTACTTTTTCTACTTTCATTGCGGGAAGGTGACCTTCTCTGCCGGCCCAGTCCCAACCATCCGGGTCTGACATTGAGCCGGGCTTAAACCCTAGTTTGCTTTCAACTTCGCTGAAGAAGGATGCATCACCATTGCTGTAATACATGCCGTCTTCGCCTAATTTAATAAGAACGGTGCCTGCGCCTAGCCTGTGGGATAATTCAGCAAGTTTGCGGGCGAGTTCTATTTTACTATCACACCTTGAAGTGGCGTCGATTATGGTATCAGACGAGTATTCAAAGAGATTTGGAAATACATTGTTGAGGTCATCGATACTTGGCAGGAAAAAATCTGTATAGGGCAGGACACTGCCAAGAATCTTTTCCCAGTCGGCTTTTCCCGCATCCGACGAGGGATCGATGGCGCAAAGGTCCAGAGATGTTACCAGCCCCAGCTTGCTGGCCGTCTTAAGAATCCGGAGCAGTTCCTCGCCGTCATCCTTGTACATATTGGCCATTGTGGAAGGATGGCCGAAGTGGAGGAGTTTGCAATTCTTCACTTCGTCCCAGTTGATGTCGTCAAAGGAAAATGTATCGTTGGCTCCCGGGTTCTGAAGTATGGCTCTGTCTATTCCCGGAGGAGCCAGAATAATGCTGTAGGCTGTTGGCGCAGTATTATCAATGCTGATCGAGCCAGGTGCCTGATGTGCGCCTTTAAGCTCACTACCGATGATGCTCAGCAGCATTTTTCCCATTTCATCATCGCCGATTTTTGCACACATTACCGGCTCGATGCCAAAGAAAGAAAGGGCGATGCCTGTGTTGGCCACAGGTCCGCCGGGATGTATTTCGTTACCTTCTATATGAGTAATTGCTCCGGGCTTAATCACATGGGAAAAGTCATGTGCATGTCCGGTATTAAATGTGCCTGTGAAGGTGGGGCATATATCAACACTCAGTGCGCCAAGCACCGCAATTTTGTTATCTTTCATTTTTAGCTCCAATCCTGCCGGTTTCCCGGGTAAGCTGCAGTATATATGCTGCCAGGTTCTCGTCAAAGAAATCTGCATTCATTCTCCAGCGCCAGTTGTCTCCGGTGGTGCCTGGGGTGTTTACCCGGGCCTCGCTGCCAAGGAGCATGTAGTCCTGCAGCGGAATGATGCAGGTGCGGGCCTTACTTCTCATGGCAATGGAAACAAGGGATATGGCAGCAGCCTTGGAGTTAAACTCAGGCGCCTTGTCCGCATCATCCTGGCGGCCGTTCTGAGCCCTGATAAAACCTGTGACATTTCGGCGCACATCTGAGCCAAGGCTGTGATACCAGCCTCTTGTGGTATCGTTATCGTGGGTGCCCGTATACACCACGCAGTCTTCTTCGTAGTTTGCCGGTAAATATGGGTTTGCATCGTTTCCGTCGAAGGCAAACTGGAGCACCTTCATTCCCGGAAGGCCGGTGCGCTCCTTAAGCCTTGCAACTTCAGGTGTAATGTATCCCAGATCCTCTGCGATGAAGCGTCCCTTTGGGATTGCAGCTTTTACTTTTTTAAAAAAGTCCATTCCGGGGCCGCGCATCCACTTGCCGTCCAGACCGTTTATGGCAGTTTTGGGAACAGCGTAAAAGGACTCAAAGCCGCGGAAATGATCCAGCCTAATTACATCATAGATTTTAAAGTTGTTTTTTAGTCTCTCAATCCACCAGCTGTAACCCCTGTCCTTGTGAGCGCGCCACTTGTAAAGGGGATTGCCCCAGACCTGGCCATCAGGGCTGAAGGCGTCCGGTGGGCAGCCTGAGTATGCGGCAGGCTTTAGCCCTTTGGTCAGCTTAAACAGCTCCGGGTTAGCCCAGCAGTCTGCGCTTTCAAAGGCGGCGTATATGGGAATGTCTCCGATTATTTCAATGCCCCTGCTATGGGCGTAATTTATTACATTCTGCCACTGGCTGTAGGCTTTGTACTGAAGCCATTTATGGAACAGAATCTCGTCTGCATTTTCCCGGGAGAAGCGCTTCAGCGCAGCCTTTTCCCTGAATCTGAAAGACTTTTCCCAGTTGCTCCAGTCTGCGTCGCCAAACTTATCCCGCAGGGCGATAAACAGGGCGTAGTCCTCAAGCCACTTCTTATTTTTCCTGCAGAATTTTTCGAACTCATCTTCATCGTTGCCGATTAACTGCCAGGTCTCAAAGGCATTTTTGTAGATTTCCATCCGGGCGGGAAGGAGAGTCTCGTAATCAATTTTGTTTTCCGATGTGTGCTTTGACTCAAGTCCCAGCATGGTCATGGCGCTGCTGCACAGAGTTCCTTCTTCATAAAGAATGTAAGGATCTATGTACATTGGGTCAAGGGCAAAGCAAGACAAAGGCTGGTAGGGTGAGTACCATCCTCCTGCATGGCCTAAGGGCAGCACCTGCCAGTAGCTCTGTCCGGCAGCGCTGAGCCTATCGATAAATTCATATGCTTCTTTTGAAAAACAGCCGATTCCCATCCGCGAGGGAAGGGAAAAGACCGGTAATAGTATTCCACTCTTTCTCATGTGAAATATTGTAACACAAATCAGGGGAATTTGTCCGCCCGTTCTTCACAGGCAGATAATTATAAAATTGTGTGCATGACAATATAGATGTTCAAATTTCCGTGCAATAATGATATAAAAATAAACAGAAGGATTAGAATATGTTGATGGAGGAACAGTCATGAAATACGAAAGAGTTTTTTCGCCAATCACAATTAACGGATTGGAATTAAAAAACAGAGTGCTCATGCCGGCTATAAATCACATTTACACGCCGGAGGGCTATGCCACTCCAAGGTTTAACGAGTACTACTGGCGCAGGGCCGAAGGTGGCGTAGGCCTGATTATTGTCGGCGGATGCAGATTTGAAAAGATCGGCGGCACCTATTCCATGATAAGCCTGGAAGATGACAGCTTCATTCCCGGCTTCAAGGAGTTCACGGACGGTGTCCACGAAAGGGGAGCAAAGGTTGGCGTGCAATTATTCCACGCAGGAAGGTATGCTCATTCCTCAGCAAATGAAGGCCGCACCCCGATTGCTCCATCGGAAGTATACAGCGGTTACTCAAGGGCAACGCCCAAGGAGATGACCGTGGAAGAAATAAAGACCGTGCAAAAGCAGTGGGCTGAGGCTGCGGTAAGGGCAAAGAAGGCCGGCTTCGATTTGGTGGAAATACTGGCATCGGCAGGATACCTGATCTGCCAGTTCCTTTCGCCCATGACGAACCTTAGAACCGACGAGTATGGTGGCTCCTGGGAAAACCGCACACGCTTCGCAAGAGAGCTGGTTGCCGAAATGAGAGCGGCAGTAGGGGATGACTATCCCATTACAATTAGAATAGCCGGAAACGACCTGGTGCCCGGATCCAACAACACGGATGACGCAGTAAACTTCGCAAAGGATATGGAGGCTGCCGGCGTTGATATGATCAACGTTACAGGGGGCTGGCACGAGTCCAAGGTTCCGCAGATAACGGGAGACCTTCCCAGAGGCGGATTCGACCATATTGCTGCGGCCATTAAAGATGCAGTAAGCATTCCCGTTGCGTGTGGCAACAGAGTAAACGACCCGCTGGTGGCAGAGAGAATATTGGCAACAGGCTGCGCCGACATGCTTAGCCTGGGCAGACCTCACATCGCTGACCCGGACTGGTGCAACAAGGCTATGAATGACAGGGCAGACCTTATCAGAAGATGCATGGCTTGCAACCAGGGATGTCTGGCAAACGCCTTCTTCGATAAGCCTGTTGAGTGTCTGGTTAACGGTGAAGCAGGCAGAGAATATGAAACAAAGGAGCTTCCAGGTGCTCAGTCAAAGAAAAAAATTCTGGTGGTCGGCGGCGGAGCTGCCGGCTGCGAATTCGCAATCAGAGAAGCTGACAGAGGTCATAGTGTGACCATCTGGGAAGAAGAGGACAAGCTGGGCGGACAGCTTAACCTGGTGGCAATGCCTCCGGCAAAGAAGGAATTCTTCTCCCTTATCAGCTACTACGAAGCATCTCTGGCAGAAAAAGGTGTTGAGGTAGTCCTGGGCAAAGAATCGACGGCTGATGAAATCAAGAATGCCGGATTCAATTTTGTGATAATAGCTGCAGGCAGAGGCGAGGCTAAGAAAATACCTTTGGATATAGACGACAGCGTATCGGTTTACTCCGCCTACGACATTCTGGAAGGGAATGTAGTTGCAGGCCGAAATGTAATAGTCATCGGCGGCGGCAGCGTCGGCTGCGAGACGGCTCAGTTCATGGCTCACGAAGCCTCAGTCTCACCGGAACAGGTATATCACATGCTGGAGCACGGCTACATGCCGGTGGAAAGAGTGCTGGAACTGATGAATACATCCAGACGTAACATTTCCGTTGTGGATGTAATTAAGGTGGGCTCAGGCTTCCAGCTGGGAACGGGCTGGCCGGTGCTGGGGGACCTTAAGAGGCTGGGAGTTAAAACCTATTCCTTCGCAGCAACCAGAAATATTAAAGACGGCGTTGCAACTCTGGATGTGAAGGAAAAGAAAGATAGCGAAGAAACCCACGAAGTTCAGATTCCTGTGGACACAGTGGTTATGTCCGTAGGCGCTCTTCCTGGGGAGGCTCTATATAAAGAACTTGAGGGCTCTGATCTGGAAGTTTACAACATAGGTGACTCAGCAGGTATCGCAAACGTACAGTCGGCAATAGGCATGGCCTGCAGACTGGCTGAGGAACTGGTGCAGAAGGGCTATTAATAATTAAAAGCCAAGCTCTTCGCCAATCAGAACTACTTCTGCATCGGTATACTTCATTTTCTTGTAGTGAACCACAAGGGCGTTGCAGATGCGGTCGGGACTGTTGCAGTCGTAGCATTTTTCCGTTTTGGCGCAGGGCGTACTGTATCCGTGACGTTTAGCATTAATGGGCGCGGCGTGATGCCGTGCTCTTTCAATTGCTTCATCCAGATTGTCGCAGATTTTGTTTATCCCTGCGATGAAAAATACTTTTGATGGTCCGAAGAGGGTGCCTGCGACTCTGTTTCCCGTGCTGTCGATATTCACCAGCGTTCCGTCCTTGGTCATTGCATTTACAGAAGAAAGAAAGACTTCCGCCGTGAGACAGACTCTGGCTTCATCGTTAAAACCCATTCCTTCTGGCGGGTAATCCGGGTGGTGGACTTCATTTGCGGGATTCTCTTTCAGCTTCTCCACCATTCCCATTCCAAGCAAAGTCTTCGAGTCGCCAAAGCCTACCTTCTTTCCGTCAATCCGGCCGGCAATGTACTCAGCCGCTTCCTCGTGAGTTTCAAAATAGTGTACAGTGTAATCCTTCTTTTCCAGATTCTTAACCACTTCATTTATGTCAATTTTCGTTTCCATGTTGCGTCCTCCTGTTTTTACTTATGGGTATTATAGCATTTTTGAGTTTGCAAATTGTTCTTGCCCGGCAGTGCTTAAAAAAGATATAATTACTGCGATGTGTGAATTGCAGATTTAATTAAGCAATCATAGTTAAAAGAAAGGGTTGTCTGATGAAGATAATTGAGCAAAAGGATCTTAGAGATATTGTAAAAGATGGCGACAGCGTAGCCACTACAGGGTTTACAACCTCAATGTTATGCGACTATGTTTTTCGCGGAATAGAAAAGAGCTTTCTTGAGACCGGTCATCCAAAGGATCTGGAGCTGATTTCTGTGCCTATGCTGGGAATACAAAAGCCGTATGAAGGCATGGATTGTCTCAGTCACAAGGGCCTCCTCAGAGGACTAAGGACATGTCACATAAACATGGCTCCGGAGATACAGGCTGAGGTAATGAACAATGAAATATATTGCATGATGTATCCTTACGGATGTATCGTCCAGCTATACAGGGATATGGGAGCCGGAAAGCCGGGCATTATCAGCAAGGTTGGACTTGGCACTTTCATTGACCCGAGAATAGAGGGGGGAAGGTGCAACGAGAAGACCAAGGAAGATGTTTGTGAAGTTATGGATATTCATGGCGAAGAATACCTTTTCTATCCCAAATTCAACATTGATGTTGCGGTTCTCAGAGGCACCAGCATAGACAGAAACGGGAATGTAACCATGGAGGAAGAGGCGGTTCTCGCTGAGTCCATGGAAATAGCCCAGGCTGTGAAGAGGAACGGCGGAATCGTAATTGTTCAGGCAAAATATTTAGTTGAGAACGGCACACTTAAACCTAGAGAAGTATCCATTCCCGGTATCATGGTTGACTATGCCATTATCGCTCCAACTGAGCATCACATGCAGACTATGGTAACGGAAATGAATCCTGAGTGGACCCACAAGGAGCGTTCCGAAAAGGTTGAAATGCCTGAAGTACCCTTGGATGTAAGAAAGATAATGGCGAGAAGAGCCGCAATGGAAATAGAAAAGGGAACAGTTATAAACCTTGGAATAGGAGTTCCTGAAATTGTCGGCGCAGTGGCAAATGAAGAAGGTTTTGCCGAAGACATTACTATGACAATGGAATGTGGCCATGTGGGAGGAGTGCCTGCCAATGGACTGAATTTCGGTGGCTGCTACAACCCTGAATATGTTACTAACCCTGTACGTCAAATGGATTTTTACGATGGTGGCGGCCTTGATGCTTGTGTACTATCTGCTGCAGAGGTTGACCGCTTCGGAAATACCAATGTAACAAAGTTCGGAAGGATAGTCGGTCCGGGCGGATACATTAATATTGCAACAGGAGCCGGTGAGGCAGTGTTCTGCGGCACTCTGACAGCCGGCGGACTGGAAGTAAAAGCTGACAACGGAAAACTTGTTATTGTAAACGAAGGCTCCAAGAAGAAATACGTACCGGATGTGGAGCAGATTACATACAGCGGAAAGCAGGCTGCGCGTAGGGGACAGAAGGTTACCTATGTGACGGAGCGGGCAGTTTTCGTACTTAGAAATGAAGTGACGGAGGAAGAGGCAAACGCAGGGGAACCGATGCTTGAACTCATTGAAATAGCACCCGGCATAGACCTTCAGAGCCAGGTGCTTGATCAAATCGGTTTCCCCGTAAAAGTATCACCAAATCTTAAAGAAATGGATCCGCGCATCTTTAAAGATGAACCAATGGGGTACAGGCCTTAAACAAAAATAAACAACTTGCAAAATCTGCATAGTTGTTTTACCATGGTGTCAGGAAGGGAGTCGCGTTAGCGACCAACCCGACTCCATACAATTGGTGTCGCCGCCTTAGTTCGTGGCTTTGGCGGCCTTTTTATTAATAGTTATGGTTACTCGTATAACTTTACCGCTATACGTAACAGTAACACGAACCATTACAGATCCGGTTCCTTTCTCAAGTCTCACCATGCGCATCACCTCCTCGGCGGTGGAAATGTGGTAAAACGGATTGGTGCCGGATCAGCCGCTTCAGCACTGCCTTCCTGACACTGACATTTTAATCCATATTACAATAAAAGTCAATATAGTTAAAATATGCATCTTGTGCCTCTCGTAGATATAGTTAAATAAGCAAGGTGTAAATATGAGTATTACAGTTAAAGATTGCCTAGGGACTAAAGCATTAAAGTCTGCAAGAGTTGTTGCGGGAGAGAAGGGACTTGATAAGATAGTCACTTCTGTCTCGGTTATTGAGTACGCCGATTATGATGCACTTACCGATGATTACTTTCTTGGTAACGAACTTTTAATCAGTGCCTTTACGTCAATTAAAGACGATGTGGAGGCACAGTGTAGGATAATTAAAAGGCTTCATGAAGTGGGCGAAGTTGGGCTAGTGCTTTATTATGTAGGAGTGTTTGTAAAGAACATTGATAAGCGTCTGATCAAAACAGCGGATGAACTTGGTTTTCCGCTAATTTGTATGCCTGAAGGTGTTTTGGGTTTGAGATATAGTGAGGCTCTTGGCGAAATATTCTCATTGATTTACAGGGATGAAATGAGAGAAAAAGATTTCGTTTCGGAGATAATGAAAATGGTAGCACAGTTCCCGGAAAGACAGAGAACATTGCAATCCGTGCTTCGAGTAATTAGTGACAAGTTAAGACTTACGGTTGCATTATCTGATTATTCATTAACAAAATGCATAGTAGCCTCGTGGCCAATGTGGACAAATTGGGATAAAGAGGATGTGCTATCAAAGATCAAAAATGAGGAAGTAACAACTAAAAGAATTAGACAAAAAGAATACCCGGATATTTATTTCTCTTTCTTGGGTGATGGTAAACTGCCGACGGAAGAAAGACAAGATGAAATAATTGAAGCTGTGAGCATGGTTATGTCCACATGGCATTTAGGTTTTTATGAGGAAGACAGAAATGATTTAATCAGGACCATTTTAAATGACGATCCTATTAAAATGCGGCAAATATCAGAGAGATTACATTTTGACATACAATCAATTCATACAATGTGGATTGTTGTATCTGAAGAAAGCACAAAAAATGATTTGATACAGATAGAGGCATTAATAAGAATGTACCTCAAACGTAATGAGAAAAATATGCTGGTAGATTCTTTTGATGATACTGTAGTTGCCTTTATGGACGATGCACCTTTCAAAGAACTTGATGCAAATCTGGCTGAAGATTTTTTCAAGGAAATAAAGGGACATGGAAATAATGTGAAATTAATAGTCTGCAACCATCTCATGAATACCTCTGATGTTAGAAAAGCATATCTACAAGCATCGGAACATTGGAAAACAACCCTTAAAATATATCCGAATAAGTATATATACACCCAGAGAATGATACAGTTTGGCGAGGAATGTGAACAAGAGATAGGAAAGGGCGAAGAACATGTTGAAATAATATTAAAACCGGTTGAAGCACTGGAAATGGCAGAGGAAGGAGAAGAACTATTAAAAACAATAAAAGTATTTTTACTCGATGCCGATGGTAGTACGAAAATAACAGGTGATAAACTGTTCATACACAAGAACACTGTTAATTACAGAATGAACAAAATCAAAAATATTCTAGGCTATGACGTGACAAAGATGCCGGAGGCATACGCCTTATATAGAGCGGTTGCTATTCATAGAATACTTTCAGAACGTGAATAAAGGTGTTAATACTTACGCTATTACAAGCTGGTTGTTCAAAAGAACAACCAGTTTTGTTTTTTATTAAATACAGGAACAATGACTATTAAATACTGACAATGTTAATTTCTCATTGAGGCACAAGTTGTTTTTTTAATCATTTTTAAGGAGGTTAAAATGGCAAGAATATTAAAAGAAAAAGATGTAAGAGAAATTATTGTTGGTACGACTGTACTGGGTGGCGGTGGAGGTGGTTCCATCCAAGGTGGCCTCGATCTTCTTGAGAAATACAAAGAAACTCATAAGGAGGAAATTGAGGTTAATCTGATAAACGCAGATGAAATAAAAGATGGAGCATACACGGCAATTACAGCTGGTATGGGTTCACCACTTGCTTTGAGGGATAAGGATTTTACACCTTACGTAGTCAATTCATATGAAGCACTGGTGGATATGGCTGCAAAAATGAGCCCTCCAAGGGATCTTGAATGTGCATGTGCAGTAGAGATGGGCGGATTCAATACTTTTGTACCGATGCTCATTGCCATAATGAAAGGGATTCCATTTATAGATGCAGATGGAGCAGGAAGAGCCGTTCCGGCTTTGGATACGTTATTGCTGCATGTTAATGGTTGTGATACCTCACCTTTAGCTATGGCCGATCATAAAAACAATCGCGTCATGATTGAACTTGCAGACAAGAGAGATGCTTCAGAAGCTGAAAATGTCGGAAGAAATATTTGTGTTGCCTTTGACATGATAAGCGGCCTGTCGGGTTGGATGCTTACCAAAGATGAGATTAAAAATAATATTGCCAATGGAACCGTAAGTTACGCTCAGAAAATTGGCGAGTCAATCGGAAAGTTTGACGGCACCGGAAATGTGTTTGATTTCCTTGCATCAGAAGGCTTTAATTGTAAGGCGGCAGGAAGCGGTGAAGTGACAAAGGTTGAGGCTAAAATTGCTAACGGATTCGATTATGGCGAAGTTCATATCGATGGTGAAGGTGGCGAAGAAATAAAGATTCTTTTCCAAAATGAAAATCTTGTCATCTTCTGCAACGGAGAGGTTGTGATGACAGCGCCGGATATCATATGTGTATTTGATAAAGAAACAAAAATTCCTCTTACAAATGCGGATGTTAAAGAAGGTCAGAAAGTTGATGTAGGACTGTTTAAGGTCGATGAGCGTTGGTGGAAGACCGGCGTGAAAAACGTAAACAACATTTGGAAGACATACTTTAAGAACGTAGATTATGCAGGTGACATCATCTCCTATAAGTAAATTATAAAAGTCAGAAAGGTGCTTCGTTCAAAGGAATGATTTCTTTAAATGGGGCACCTTGCTAAATTATTAAGGAGGTTTTTATGAGTACAAAAGAAAATAAGAACACTACTCAGGATAAAGGCTTGTCTCAAGTCATGCCTGATGAAAAGAGAAAATGGGGAAGCATAGCATTTATTTGGATTGGTACAATGATATGTATACCAATGCTAATGGTAGGCGGAATTTTTGCCGGTGCTTTAACCTTGTCATCAATTCTGGTTGCAACAGTTATCGGGTTTGCAATAGCATGCTTGTTAATGATTTTAGGAGGTATAGTTGGAGCAGAGCTTGGTCTAAATGCGACCATGACCTCTACCAGAGCTTTTGGCCTTACAGGTGCTAATTTTACAATGGCTCTTGTAATATTTGTATGTGAGACCGGTTGGTTTGCTGTACAGACTGCAACTTGTGCAATGGCCTTTAATACACTTATGGAAGCGGCCGGTGTTAGCTTCCCGTTCTGGGCTTCTTGTGTAATTTGGGGTGCTGTTATGTGCGTTACGGCTGTTTATGGTATTAAGTGGATGTCCGTCCTAAATTACATAGCTGTGCCGCTACTTATAATCATGTGCGCCTATGGTGGATATCACGCTATCAATACTGCCGGATGGGATTCAATATCAAGCGCTGTAACTCAAAATGCAATGAGCATGCCGGTAGCTATTTCTACAGTTATTGGATTATTTGCATTGGGTATAACATGTAATGCTGACTACACTCGTTATTGTAAGAGTAGAGCGGATGTTACAAAGGCTTGTCTGCTGGGAGTGCTTCCTGCAGCGGTACTGATGATAATGGTTGGTGCAATAATGGCTCTTGGTACAGGAAACTATGATGTAACAAGTATGTTTGCAGGGTTGGGTCTGCCGATTCTGGCAATGCTGGTTTTAATACTTGCCACATGGACCACCAACACAGGAAATGCATATATGTCAGGATTAGCAGTGTGCAAGATGTTCTCTCTTAAAGATAAACAAAGACCGATTGTAACAATACTGGTTGGAATAATAGGCATAGTTGTTGCAATTGCAGGCCTTGCAGATGCATTAAATGCGTTTATTACAGTTTTGGGCGCAGTTGTACCACCAATCATGGGCATTATAATCGCAGACTACTGGGTTATTTGTAAGGGCAAAGCTGAAAACTGGAAACCTCAGCGCGGTATAAACTGGGTAGGTATAATCGCCTGGATCTGCGGCGGAGGATTTGCTTTGTTGGAAGCACTTCAGGTGGTAACGGTTTTCTCGTCGGCACTGGATGGAATAATAATTGGATTTATCGTATACATCGTTCTCTATAAATTACTTGCTAAAACAAAAGCAATTGGACAGGGTGAAATGACAATAGAAGAAGCGACAGCAAATGTAAAATAAAGGAGGCATACAATGGATAACAACATTCTAAAATCTGTAATCGATGAGTTCATGGAGATGACAAAAATACCAAGACCATCTCATCACGAAGAGAAAATAGGTAAGTACTTAGTGGATTGGGCAAAAGCCCATGAGTTAAAAGTTGAACAGGATAGTCTCGGAAGTGTAATAATAGACAAGCCCGGATCGACCGGTCATGAGAATGATCCATGTGTAATAATGCAGGCTCATATGGATATGGTATGTGTGGCTGAAGAAGGAGTTTCATATGATCCGCTGAATGATCCAATTAAGGTGATAAATGATGGCAAGACAATAACTGCGGATGGAACAAGTCTAGGTGCAGATGATGGCATAGGTGTTGCAATGGCATTACACATTCTTGCAGATGATTCGCTGATTCATGGCCCTCTTAGAGCAATTATTACGACTAACGAGGAAGATGGAATGGATTCAATGAATATGGAGCCGAAGTACTTTAACGGTAAGTACCTAATTAATCTTGATTGGGAACAGGTTGGTTCACTATGTAACTCCTGTGCAGGTGGTGACTTTTTCAATTTCTCGCGCAAAGCTGAATGGGAAAGTGTGCCTGACAACTGTGAGGCTGTAAGAATAGAATTTAGAGATTTTCTAGGAGGACACTCCGGTGTCGGTATTAATCTAGGACACGTGAATGCAATTGTTTCACTCGCAACATGTCTTACAATAATCAGACAGGACGGCGTCGGAATTCGAATTGCAGAATTTGCCGGCGGCCAGGCAAAAAACGCAATCCCCGATGGAGCAAAATGTACTATTGTTGTTGCTAAAGCCGATTTAGAAAAAGTAAAAGGATGTGTTGAGCGCTTTAAAGCAGAATTCAATGAGGCCTTTGGTGACATAGAAAAAGACGGGAAAATAGTTGTTGGTGTACTTGAGGATTTACCGGAAAAAGTACTAAGCGTGCAGGCTGGAAATGGACTGATTGATCTAATGACCGTAGTTCCGAACAATGTACACACCATGAGTCCGTTTATTGATGGATTAGTTGAAAGTTCTGCTAATTTAGGCGAAATCAATGTAGGTGATGACGTCATTAAATTCTCTGTTTTCGCCAGAAGTTCAGTAGCGTACCAAGCCACACAAATAGGCATTATTTGTGAGACGTTAGCTGAAATGGCCGGGTATGACTTCAACAGTGACGGTCATGTTCCTGGATGGGCAGTCAATCCGAACAGTAAGCTTACCCCGATTGCGTGTGAAGCATACAAACACTTGACGGGGGAGGAAATGATTGTTGAGCCTGTTCATGCAGGAGTTGAATGTGGGGCATTTGCTGAAAAGAATAGTGAATTGGATATGATAGCTATTGGACCAACGCTCATAGATGTACATACGCCGGGAGAAACATGTGATTTAAAGGCAGTAGAGATCACAACAGAGTTGTTGATTGAAATTATTAAACGCCTAGCTGCCTAAACTTCATAAGTCGAGAAGAATCCGGAGATAAGTCCGGATTCTTCTTTTTGCTTGCTCATATTATCAAAATTTAGAACGGGCAGCGTACCATGTCTTCGGTTATCTCATCAAGTGAGAAGGCGCCGCACATTGCCATTGTGTCTGCAAGTTCGGTGCCGAATTTTTCTGTGAAGACCTTTACGCCTTCTGCTCCGCCGCCGTATACGGCAGTTACATAAGGACGGGCGATGAGTACTCCGTCTGCGCCCATGGCCAGAGCTTTGAATATGTCCGTGCCGGTTCTGATCCCGCCGTCAACGAAGATATTCATTTTGCTGCCGGAGTCTTTTAATGCCTTTACGATTTCCGGAAGGACCTCAGCTGTGGCAGGGCACTGATCCAGCACTCTTCCGCCGTGGTTTGAAACTACTATTGCGGCTGCACCGGCTTCGTCTGCTTTTAATGCGGCCTTGGGAGTCATTATTCCTTTAAGAATGAATGGCACGCCTACTGCCTTTACGATATCTTTAAGTTCATCAACGGTCTTTCCGCCTGCGGGAGGCTCCTGTCCTTTAAGGAAGGGGAGACCTGCAGCGTCAATGTCCATGGCAACGGCAAAGGGGTTTGCCGCCTTTATTAATTCCATTTTTTCTTCGATAACCGAAAGGCCCCAGGGCTTAAGTGTGGGAATTGCCATTCCGCCTGCTTCGCCGACGACTTTGCAGGCACCTTCCATTACCACCGGATTCTGTCCGTCCCCTGTGAAGGCTGCGATTCCCGATTCCACAGCAGCCGGAACAATTGTTTCGAAGTATTTTAGGTCATCATATTTATCGCTGTAATGAAGGAAGACTGCGCCTACCGGGGCGATGAAGAATGGATACTTAAACTGTTTTCCGAACAGTTCAAACGAAGTGTCAACATCCTTGTTGCCACAAAGGGTGTCCATGTTTACGCCGACTTCCTGCCACTTGTCGTAGTTGCGGATAGCAGTGTCACCAACGCCCTTGGCACCGGGGCCTGGTACCGTATTTCTGCAGGCACGTCCATTGCAGACCATACACGCCTTACATTTGTCCCCGATACACTCCTGAGCAACCTTTACAATTTCTTCATAAGTCATTTCACATCGTCCTTTCACTCAAATACAAGAAAATACACTGTGGACTCATTATAGCATAATTCTTATAAATAAAAGAAGAAATATGTTTTTATCTTATTGGTTCCAACATTTTCTCTGTATGAGAAGAAATGTTGGAAATGTTGAAGGGCCAGAGACCTGGGGAGGCTTGAGAAAGCTGGTTTGTTCCAACATTTTCTCTGTATGAGAAGAAATGTTGGAAATGTTGAAGGGCCAGAGACCTGGGGAGGCTTGATCAAGCTGGTTTGTTCCAACATTTTCTCCGCACAAGAATAAATGTTGGAAATGTTGAAGGGCCAGAGACCTGGGGAGGCTTGAGAAAGCTGGTTTGTTCCAACATTTTCTCTGTATGAGAAGAAATGTTGGAAATGTTGAAAGGCCAGAGACCTGGGGAGGCTTGAGAAAGCTGGTTTGTTCCAACATTTTCTCTGCACAGGAAGAAATGTTGGAAATGATGACGGGGTGAAAAGAATATTCAGAATATTTCCCGGGCTATTGACAAATTGCAGGCCTTCGTTTATCATCCCAAGAAATGCGGGGAGGGTCCTGCAAAAAACTAGACGAAGAAAGGAGATTAATGCATATGAAAACTATGACGGCTAAATTCAATAATTGCTGTTGTTGTTGTCTGACTGTAAAACTTAATACGGTTTGATTTTTATGCATTATGATACCTTAGAGATATAGTATAGATAACAACGAGAATAAAACTTACGAGCGACGGCAGGTACATAATGGTACCTGCTTTTTTATATGTCGCCCGTGAGTAAAAAGGTTAAGAGAAAGGAAAAATAAAATGAAAAAGATAGCAAACACATCACTGGAACTTATAGGCGGAACACCCATTCTTAAGGCAGACAGATATGCCAAGGCAGCAGGCGTGGATACATTAGGGGCGGACAGCCCGAAGATTTTGGCCAAGCTGGAGAGTCTCAATCTTGCCGGCTCTGCAAAGGATCGGGTGGGAATGGAAATGATAGCTGACGCAGAGGCGAAGGGAATCATTAAGCCGGGCGCAACACTCATTGAATCCACCAGCGGCAATACAGGCATTGGCATCGGCGCAGTAGCCGCGGTAAAAGGATACAAGGTGCTCATCACTCTTCCCGAGACCATGAGCGTTGAAAGAAGAAATCTGCTGAAGGCCTTCGGTGCCGAACTGGTACTTACTGACGGAGACAAGGGAATGGCCGGTGCCATTGAGAAGGCAGAGGAACTCCACAAGGAAATTCCCGGTTCATTCATTCTCGGTCAGTTCACAAACGAAGCCAACGTCCAGGCTCACTACAAGACCACGGGTCCGGAAATCTGGGAGCAGACTGACGGTAAGATAGACATATTCGTTGCCAGCGTTGGAACAGGCGGAACCATTACGGGAGTGGGACGCTACCTGAAGGAGCAGAATCCTGATATTAAAGTTGTGGCCGTTGAACCTTCTGACAGCCCGGTGCTCTCCGGCGGAGAGGCAGGCCCTCATGAAATTCAGGGAATCGGTGCAGGCTTCGTTCCTGAAATATTGGACACGGAAATATACGACGAGGTTATTGCCATAGAAGGGGAAGATGCTTACGAGGAAGGCCGCAGATTTGCAAGCAAAGAAGGAGTGTTGGTGGGCATTTCCTCAGGAGCGGCTTTAAAGGCAGCTGCTATGGTTGCTGCCAGACCAGAGAATAAAGGCAAGAACATAGTCGTGCTACTGCCGGATTCAGGAGACAGATACCTGTCCACGAAATTATTTAACACCGAAGGCTGATTTTAAATATATTGGGTCGGTCAACCAAAAGGTCATAATAACGAATAAACCGGAGATATGATGGAGGGAGAAAGAATATGATTTTAAATAAGAAAGTAATTGATAAAGCTGAAATGGAAAACATAATTGAGGATTTAAGACATATAGCATTTGCCGAGTTTTTCGAAGCCGGAGATCCTGATTTCGGTGCATACGATAAGGAGACCATGCTGGCAGGAATAGAGGAAAGACTGGCAAAGCACATTGACAGGGCGCTTCAGTTCCACACTGCTGAGGCGCCGGCAGCAGCCGAAGAGCTGGCAGAAGCATTCATGGCAAAGCTTCCGAATATAGTAACGCTTCTTCACAGCGATGTTAAGGCGGCCTTTGACGGTGACCCGGCGGCAGGAAGCTACGGCGAGATTATCGTTACGTATCCCGGCCTTTACGCCATTACACTTCAGAGATTCGCCCACGCTCTTTATGAGTTAAAGGTTCCCATTCTTCCCAGGCTCATTACTGAAATCGCCCATTCCCAGACGGGCATAGACATTCACCCCGGCGCGGAAATCGGCGAGAGATTCTTCATTGACCATGGCACGGGAATAGTCGTCGGGGAAACAGCATCCATCGGAAGAAACGTGAAGCTTTACCAGGGCGTTACCCTCGGCGCCTTGACCACCAGAAAAGGGCAGGCTCTAAAGGGTAGCAAGCGCCATCCAACCATTGGAGATAATGTGACAATTTACGCAAACGCTACCGTCTTGGGTGGAGATACGGTAGTCGGACATGGCGCCACAATTGCAGGGAGCACTTTCGTCACAGCCAGCATTCCCGTTAATGTAAAGGTTAGTTAAGTAAAAGTACTTGACAGGGCTGGCGACCCGTGATATATTCAAACGCGCTGACAAGAGAAACAACTTGACAAAGCAAGGTGAAACCATGGATAGAAATTCGAAGTTCATAATGGAATGTGATTTTTACGGCGAACTTCTCACAGACAGGCAAAGAGAGGTAGTCGAGCTGTACCATGGCGACAATCTGACCCTTGCGGAGATCGCAGAGGAATTCGGAATCAGCAGGCAGGGTGTCCACGACACTCTTAAAAACGCAGAGATGGCTCTTACGGAATACGAGGAAAAATTGAGACTCGTGGATAAATTCAGGTTTACCGAAAAGAGCATGTCGGATATAGAAAAAATAGCTGGCGATATAATAAAAGCCAGGAAGGACGACAAGGAATTGGTTCTGGCCATGAGAAAAGTGCTAGAGTCAATAGACAAGCTGGATGAGTACTGGCTGGGAGAGGCAGTGGCTGTAAAAAAATAGGCGAAACAAAAAGCCTGTCCCCGTGAAACGTTAGGAGAAGTGTATGGCGTTTGAAGGTTTGTCCGAAAAGCTGAATGGAGTTTTTTCGGGATTAAAGGAGAAGGGCTCCCTTACGGAGCAGGATATAGATGCGGCGATGCGCGAGGTAAAGCTGGCGCTCCTTGAGGCTGACGTCAACTTTAAAATAGTAAAGGAATTCGTTGCATCGGTAAAGGAAAAGTCACTGGGTGCGGAGGTAATGGAAAGTCTTACCCCGGCTCAGCAGGTTATAAAAATTGTTGACCGTGAGCTCACTGAGCTTATGGGTGGCGCGGGAAGTAAGCTGACATTCTCATCTGCGCCGGTAAGCGTAATCATGATGGTTGGTCTGCAGGGTACCGGTAAAACGACCACCTGCGGTAAGCTGGCATCATGGCTCAAGCAGACAGGAAAGAAGCCTATGCTTTGCGCCTGCGATGTGTACAGACCTGCGGCTATCGATCAGCTGGAGGTTGTAGGTAAGTCTGTGAACACTCCCGTATTTACCATGCGTACCACCAAGGAGCCTGAGGTCATAGCTCTTGCCGGTGTGAAAGAGGCGGAAAAGCAGGGCTGTAACGTTCTCATTGTGGATACGGCCGGTCGTCTTCAGATAGACGAAGACCTGATGGAAGAGCTTGCGAAAATAAAGCGCATCATCAAACCTCACGAAATACTCTTGGTTGTTGACGCCCTTACAGGTCAGGATGCGGTAAACGCAGCCGAAGGCTTCAACGACAAGCTGGGTATAGACGGCATCATCATGACCAAGA
>DFGY01000080.1:571-15208 GCA_002372505.1 Firmicutes bacterium UBA3738 | reverse complement strand
ATCATCATGACCAAGATGGACGGCGACTCCAGAGGCGGCGCCGCTCTGTCGGTAAAGAAGGTCACAGGCAAGCCCATTAAATTCGTCGGTATGGGCGAGAAGATGAATGAACTGGAACCATTCCATCCGGACCGTATGGCCTCCAGAATTCTGGGAATGGGCGACATGATGACCTTAATCGAAGAGGCGGAAGCCAAGTTCGACGAAGAGAAGGCCATAGAGCTTGAACGCAAACTTCAGAAAAATAAATTCACTCTTGAAGATTTTCTGGATCAGATGCAGCAGGTCAAGCAGATGGGCGGACTTACGAAAATCATTTCCATGCTCCCCGGTCAGCACACCAAGGAAGTAAAGGAAGCAGACCTGGAAAAGGGCGAGCAGGAATTTATCATAATGGAAGCGATTATTAGGTCAATGACCAGGCAGGAAAGAGAGAATCCAAACATTCTCAATGCCAGCCGGAGAAAGAGAATCGCGGCAGGCAGCGGACAGCCCGTGAGCAAGGTGAACAATACTATTAAAAAGTATGAAGAGTCAAAGAAAATGATGAAGAAGTTCACAAAGCCCGGGGCAAAGCTGCCGAAAATGTTCAGATAGCGGTATGGCTAATTTACAAAGTCGATAATGATGATTAGTTGATAATAGGGTCAATAATAATCAGATTATAATAATAAATTACAATATGGAGGAAAACAAAAATGGTTAAAATCAGACTTAAGAGAATGGGTGCAAACAAAAAGCCTTTCTACAGAATAGTAGTGGCAGATTCAAGATCACCGAGAGACGGTAGATTCATCGAGGAACTTGGATACTTCGATCCACTGAAAGAACCCAACGACATTAAGGTAGACGAAGAAAAGGCTAAGAAATGGCTTTCAACAGGTGCACAGCCCACAGAAAGAGTAAAGTCACTCTTTAAGCAAGTCGGTGTTCTGTAAAAATAGAAAGCGGTGATTATATAATGAAAGGATTAGTAGAAGCGATAGCAAAGTCGCTGGTTGATAATCCTGATGCTGTCGAAGTTACGGAGCAGACAGAAAAGCAGGTAACTATTGTTACTCTTAAAGTCGCCGCCGATGACATGGGCAAGGTGATAGGCAAACAGGGCCGTATCGCTAAAGCAATCAGGACGGTCGTTAAGTCGGCTGCAATGAAATCTAATAAAAAGGTTGTTGTAGAGATTGTACAATAAGCTAATAGAAATAGGAAAAATAACGAGTCCTGTCGGGTTAAAAGGAGAAGTGAAAATAATCAGTTACTCCGACGAGCCTGACAGGTTTGAATATCTTGAAGGTGTTTTCGTCAAGGAGCGGGGCGAGGCGGAGCCGGTATTCAGAGAGATAGAGGGTGTCAGATATAAGGGGCCTTCTATTATTCTTAAGCTGGAAGGTATTGATGACCGGAATGCTTCCGAGGCTGTGCGCGCCTGCGATATTTTTATTGATGAGGATGACCTTCCGGAGCTTGAAGAGGGCAGGTATTACGTCCGGGACATTATTGGCTTTGATGTTAGGACCGAAGAGGGGACTCTCCTTGGAAGGCTTAAGGATGTGCAGACCAATACTGCTCAGGATTTATATGTCGTAAAGAGAGAGGAAGGATCTGCCGGCGGGAACAGGGATTTGCTCGTGCCGGGAGCTCCTGAATTTATAAGAAAAGTAGATGTGGAAATGGGAGTCATTACAGTCAGACTCCCGGATGGGCTGCTTGAGTTATGAAAATAGATATACTGACTCTGTTTCCCGAAATGTTCACGCCTCTTAAGGCCAGCATGCTGGGCAGGGCCCAGGACAAGGGAATACTGGACATAAAAATAACCGATATAAGGGACTACACAAAGGATAAGCATAACCGTACCGACGATTACCCCTTCGGAGGCGGCGTGGGCATGGTAATGATGGCGGATCCTGTTTTTTCTGCTCTTGACGCTGTCGGCGCCGAGGGCAAGAAAATTATTTACATGTCACCAAAGGGAAAGGTTCTGAGTCAGCAGAAGATAGAAGAATTATCAGGCCTTGACGATATGGTGATTCTCTGCGGACACTATGAAGGAATAGACCAGAGAATATTGGAGCGCTATGACATTGAAGAAATATCCATAGGCGATTACATTCTCACAGGTGGTGAGCCTGCGGCAATAGTTCTCGTAGACAGTGTTGCACGCCTCATTCCGGGAGTGCTCAGCCACGAGGAATCAGCCATGGAAGAGTCAATTTACAGCGGCCTTCTGGAGTATCCCCAGTACACTCAGCCAAGGGAGTACGACGGGATGAACGTGCCGGAGGTGCTTTTAAGCGGCCATCACAGAAACATTCATCTTTGGAGGTTTGAAGAGGCCCTGAAGCTGACGAAGGAAAGACGGCCGGATTTGTTTGAGGCCTTTCTGAAAAGGGAAGATGAGCTGGACAAAGACGAAAAAAGGATATTGGAAAAAATAAAGTAATGATGTACAATATCTAGTGGAGTCAAAAAATGCCAAAACTAAAGAAACGAACAATTATATTATTCATATTGGCAGTAATCCTCATGTACGTTCTTGTGGAAGTGCTTCCCAGGGTCGGCGGAGCTCTAGCGGACACTGAGATAATTGAGTATGGAAGGCTCAGGGTCAGCGATGATGTTGAAGGATGGATTGTAAGGGATGAAACTGTCTACAAAGCTTCCGGAACGGGGACTATTAAGGTGTTCACCGACGAGGGAACTCTTGTGAAAAAG
This sequence comes from Firmicutes bacterium UBA3738, assembly GCA_002372505.1. Taxonomy (GTDB): domain Bacteria; phylum Bacillota; class Clostridia; order Peptostreptococcales; family Anaerovoracaceae; genus UBA3738. The sequence continues at coordinate 12,493 of DFGY01000080.1, read as the reverse complement.
GGCAGTAAGCTGATGGATTTCAAAGAGGCTCCGAAGAAAGCCGATCAGGTCAAAGAAGAATCCGATGACGGCACATCCCAGTACAAGGATCTCATAAAAAGACTTGGGGACGGATTGGTGTTCGAAGAGAAACAGAAGAGCGGCAGGAAGGGAATCTTTTCCCAGTACGTTGACGGATACGAAAGCACCTTTACTCCAAAGACCATGAAGGATCTTAGCGAAAGCGATTACAAGCGGGCCGATACACCGCCGGAAAAACTGGCCAGAGAAACTGTCACAAAGGGAGACCCGGTGTACAAAATCGCCGATAACAGCGCTTGGTATATAGTCTGCTGGATAGACGAAGAAGATATTAGCAAATTTGAAAAAGGAAAGATCGTGAGCGTCCGCCCGGACAAGGGTAAATTCGATGCCACCATAGACGATATAAAAAGTGATGGCGGTAAATGGAGGGTAATACTTAAGACAAACAGGTATTACAGTGAGTTTATGAAATCCAGGCTCTTAAACGCCAAAATAGTCACAACAGACAGCGAGGGCCTGCTCATATCAAACGACTGCCTTACCACCAAGAACAAGAAGGTTGGCTGCTACGTGAAGAACACAGCCGGCGACTACGTCTTCAGGGAAGTGCAGACCCTTGGCACCGATGGAGAGAAAACACTCGTGACGGAAAAAGAATTCTTTGATAAAAAAGGCAAAGCCGTGAAAACAGTCAGAGCCTACGATGAAGTGAAAAGAAACTAAGAGGTGAATTATGGCTGATATAAAAGGAAACATTAAAAAAGTTAAAAGTGAAATGAAAGATGGCGTCCTCCTTGTGGCTGTAACAAAGACCCACAGCGTGGAGGAAATAAACGAAGCCATTGATTGCGGCATCACGGATATAGGTGAGAACAAAGTCCAGGAAATCATGGACAAGTACGATAGTGTTAAGCCTGTGCGCTGGCACATGATCGGACATCTTCAGACGAACAAAGTAAAGTACATTATCGACAAAGTGTCCCTCATACACTCTGTTGATTCCTTGAAGCTTGCAAAGGAAATCGACAAGAGAGCGGCTCAGCACGATAAGGTTATGGATGTGCTGATTCAGGTAAACGCAGCTCACGAGGAAAGCAAGTGGGGAATAGACCCTGGCGAAACGGGAACGCTGATAAATGAAATACTTGAAAGCTGCCCGAACGTCAGAATCTGCGGTCTCATGTCTGTGGCACCCTATGCGGATGACCCTGATGAGATCAGGCCATTCTTTGCTCAGGTAAAGAAACTTTACGATGAGTATGGTAAAATAGACCACGAAATGATAGATTTTAAATACCTTTCAATGGGAATGACACACGATTATGTGACTGCCATGGAAGAGGGTTCAAATTTGATAAGAGTTGGCACGGCTATTTTCGGCGCACGTGTATACTGATAAGGAGGAAAAAGAAATGGGCGTATTTGACAAATTCAAAGACTTGGTTGGCATAGAAGAGTATGACGACGACGATATCACAGAAGAAGAAATAAGAGCTGCAAGCATGAAAATGGAAAGACAGAAGGTAGAACCGAGAAGCAGCTATTCCCAGAGAGGGGGCGACAAAGTGGTACCAATGCAGCAAGGACATAGTTCATCAATGAAGCTTGTGGTAATCGAGCCGGACGGCTTTGAAGATTGCCCGAAACTGGTTGATTCACTGAAAGAAAGAAGACCGGTAATCATCAATCTTGAAAGACTTGATTCTGATTCAGCGAGAAAGATTTTTGACTTCCTCAGCGGAGCAACTTATGCCCTTAACGGTAACGTGCAGAAAGTTGCAAACAATATATTCGTTTTTGCACCGGCAAATGTTGATATATCGGCAGATGCTCTTCAGAATAAGGGATTTGATTTCAATAAAAACAACGAAAGCTGGAGGTAGAATATGCTGACACCTAAGGATATTCAGGCAAAACAGTTTGCAAGGGGAGTCAGAGGATACAGAGAAGATGAAGTAGATACATTTCTCGATATGCTCACTTTGGACTTCGATAAATTGACGAAGGAAAACGTAAAACTCAGGAACGAAATCGCAGCACTTGAAACTGAACTTGAAAGATACAAAGGTGCTCAGGAAGAGGTGACCAAAACCATGAAACAGGCTCAAAGCCTCATGGATGATATTGCCCGCAGCGCGGAAAAGCGAGCGGAGATCCTCGTAAAAAATGCGGAACTTGATTCTGAGACAATCATCCGCGAGGCTCGCGAAAAGGCTCAGCGCCTGGAGGATGAGAATAAACACATAAAGCAAAGATACATTGCCTTCAGGGACAGGTACAGAGACATGCTGGAGCAGGAACTATCTCATTTTGAGTCGGTTCAGGATAATCTGTTCCCGGATTTTGAAGTTGACAGACTGGAAGAAATCCTTGCGGAAGAATTCGAGCCGGTGCCTTCTGATGATTCTTTCGATAAGGAAAAGACCCTTGACGAAAAGACTCTCAGCAGTACAATTCCTTCCGCCGGTTCGACAAGTTCAGACACAATCGTAATAAGCCAGGTGGATATTATGAAGGAAGTATCCAATGCTGATTCAGATGACGACAGAAAAACCGTGGTTTTGAATCCGGAAGATTTGGATGTATGAAATATTTTCTGATAATCATTTTAATACTTGCGGGAGATCAAATTTCGAAGTGGGCTATCACTTCGAATTTGAGTTTAAGCGAAAGTATTCCACTAATTGAGAATGTCCTTCACATAACGTACATTCGGAATACGGGAGCAGCTTTCAGCATGTTTGAAGGACAGGCAACAGTCCTGGGAATATTTACGGCGGTGCTGGTTACTGCGGGACTGGTGTTCATTTACGTCAAAAGGAAGAGCGAAGACAGGCTGATAATGGTAGCTGTAAGTATGATTATCGGAGGTGGGATAGGAAACCTTATAGACAGGGCAGCCTACGGATACGTAGTGGATTTTATTGATTTCAGGGTCTTCCCCGTATTTAACGTAGCTGACATATGTGTAACCTTGGGATGTGCACTACTGATAGTTTATGTATTAACGTCAGGGGGAAAGAAAGATGCCGGCTAATGTTTTCAGTATTGTAGCTCAAGAGAATACAGATGGCGTTAGGTTGGATGTGTATCTGTCGTCAAATCTTAATGACATGTCAAGAAACAGCATTCAGAAGCTGATAGCCGAGGAGTGCGTCCTCGTTAACGGTAAAGTCTGCACAAAGAAGAAGTGGCTGCTTTTCGGCGGTGAACGTATAGAAGTGAATATACCCGAGCCCGAGACTCTGGACGTTCTTCCTGAGGATATACCTATTAATATAGTTTACGAAGATGATGAGGTAATGGTCGTTGATAAGGAAAAGGGAATGGTTGTCCATCCCGGCGTGGGTAATACCACAGGCACCCTTGTTAACGCAATAATGTATCACTGCGCCGACAGGCTTTCATCCATAAACGGAGTGGAAAGGCCGGGCATAGTGCACAGAATAGACAAGGACACCAGCGGCCTTATTATGATTGCAAAGAGCGATCGTGCTCACAGAAATCTGGCCGCCAAGCTCCAGGAGCATTCCATTACCAGGGCGTATAAAGCAATAGTCTACAGCAACTTTAAAGAGGACGAAGGGAGAATCGATCTTCCCATTGGCAGGGATCCGTCAAACAGGCTGAGGCAGGCGGTGACCTATTCAAACTCAAAGGAGGCTGTGACAAATTATAAGGTGCTTGAACGCTTCGGCAGATACACACTTATAGAAGCCCGCCTGGAGACAGGCAGGACACACCAGATTCGTGTACACATGTCCTACATGAAGCATCCCCTTTTGGGAGACCACGTGTACGGACCGGAGAAAAATGAATTTGGAGTCCATGGGCAGATGCTCCATGCATACCTGCTGGGGTTTAATCACCCTGTCACCGGTGAATATATGGAATTTGAAAGTGAGCTCCCGGAAGAGTTTGATGGAGTACTGAATAAACTCAGAAAGTTGTAATTATGGCATTTGACGGATTAGTAACTAGAGGAATAGCAGCAGAGCTGAAGGATGCTTTGCTGGGAGGAAAGGTAGAAAAAATATATCAGCCCGGAAGCGATGAACTGGTTGTAAGCGTTCATGGCCCCATGGGGCGGGTGCGCTTTTACGCATCCTGCAACAATGAGCACGCGGGAATATTTTTGACAGAGGACAGCTTCGACAACCCTGCTGAGCCTCCTGTTTTTTGCATGCTCATGAGAAAGCATATACAAGGCAGTCGCATATCAGGCATCGGCCAGGTAGGCTGCGAAAGAATAATAGAGCTGACATTTGAATCCCGTGACGAAATGGGATTCGTTACAGATAAAAAGTTAATAATCGAGACTATGGGCAGGCACAGCAACATAGTCCTTGTGGATATGAAGACAGGTAAAATAGTTGACAGCATAAAGAGAGTATCCATAGACGAAAGCAGGGTGCGCCAGGTACTGCCGGGGCAGCCCTATGCCTATCCACCTGCCCAGGACAAGATTCCCTTTACGGACATTACCTTAGGGGACATGGAAGCATTCCCCGAAGGCAGAGAAATGTCCAAGACAGTCCTGGATAACGTAAGCGGAATATCGCCTGTTATAGCCAGGCTGATTACGGAAAGGGAAGACGCGGAGGATGCATATAATTCTCTTAGGTCTATAATAGAACAGATTGATTCAAAGAGTATCACGCCTAAGGTCTTCATAAAAGAAGACAAGGTTCCGGCTGACTTTCACATCATTCACATTCCCGAATACGAAGAGCGCTACGAGTCCATGGACTTTGACACGATCAGCCAGGCGGCGTCATGGTTTTATTCCCACAGAAACGCATCCAACAGAGTAAGGCAGAAGGCAAAGACCCTGGAGAAGACCGTTGCAGGTCAGATAAAAAAACTGCGGCTTAAAAAGCAGCGCCTGTCGGAGGATCTTCAGAAGGCGGAAAACTCGGAAGAGTACCGTCTTTACGGCGAGCTCATTACAGCCAATATTCACCTGATGAAGACGGGAGATAAGGAAGTCACGGTAACGAACTACTACGATGGTCTGCCTATTACCATTCCCCTTGATGTACGTTATGCGCCGGCGAAGAACGCCCAGATTTATTTCAAGAAGTACAGCAAGAGCAAGACGGCTATCGTAGAGAAGAAAAAGCAGCTGGAAGAAACCGACGGGGATATAGAGTACCTGGAATCCGTAGCCAGCTTTATTGACAGCGCAGAGACGACGGAAGAGCTGGACAGCATTAGGCAGGAGCTTATGGACTCAGGCTTCGTGCGGAGAAGAAAAGCCAAGGGTCTGCAGAAAAAGAAAAAGATTCAGCCCCATGAATACATGACCAGCGGAGGTTTCCGCATTCTCGTTGGCAGAAACAACAAGGAAAACGATGAGCTGACCACAAAGAAGGCAGGCCGCTCGGATTTGTGGTTCCACACAAAGGATATACCCGGATCACACACAATTCTTTTTACGGAAGGCCGTCAGGTAGACGACGATTCCATATTCGAAGCTGCCAGAATCGCAGCGTGGCACAGCAAGGGAAGAGAGTCGGAAAATGTCCCCGTGGACTACACCGTAATTAAGCATGTGAAAAAACCAAACGGTGCCAAACCGGGCATGGTTATATTCACGGATAACAGGACAGTTTACGTCACACCTGTGGATCCTTCCTCTCTAAAAGTCACCAGATAACAGATGCGGCTCATTATTTAACAGTTCCGTCCCTCCATATTGAAATACATATTTCATGTGAGTAATATCAGAAACACATCAGGAAATGAGTTGTTAGAAATAAGGAGGTGACTATATGTACTACCACGAATGTGACATTTGCAAATCTCATTACAGGACGCGGCCCTTCAGGGGCGGGTATGTATGTGAAGAGTGTGTAAAGTATGTTGTAGGATTAAAAACAGAATAGGAATTGTCCGTACATGATTTCCGGGCTCATCGGTTTGCCGATGAGCTTTTTTTTATGTATAATACCAACAGTTATCATAAATCAGTGAAAAGAAAAGGAGAAGATTTGATGATAAAAAGTATGACAGGATTCGGAAAAGGTGAATTCACCGACGGCAAGAGAAACGTTACATGCGAAATCAGATGCGTGAATCACAGGTACTGCGACATTTCGGTTAAGATGCCCCGCAGATATAACTTTGCGGAGGAGACCATAAAGGGCATCATCAAGGAAACCGTCAGCAGAGGCAAGCTGGAAGTGTCCGTTATAATCGAAAGCATTACGGAAGAAGACATTACCATAAAGCTTAATGACATAGTGGCCCAGCAGTACATTGACAATCTTTATCACCTTAAGGACAAGTTCGGTCTGGCAGGGGAAGTGACTTTAGACATGATAGCTTCACTTCCGGACGTAATGAAGAATGTTCCCGATGTGGAGGATGAGGAGGAAGTAATATCGGCTATTGAAGAGGCACTTAGAGACGCCCTCCACAGCTTCGACCAGATGAGGATTACAGAGGGACAAAAACTTGCAGAAGACATTACCATGCGCGGCGAGATGATTCGTAAATACGTTTCCGCAATTACGGAGAGGTCACCTCAGGTTGTAAAGGAATACACCCAGAAGCTGAACGATAGGATTGCAGAGCTGGTTGACAACATGATAGAGGTTCCCGAGGACAGAATCCTTATGGAAGCAGCCATATTCGCTGACAAAACCAGCATTACGGAAGAACTGGTAAGACTGGACAGCCACATTTCCCAGCTCCATCAGATGCTGGGCAGCGGCCAGGCAGTAGGTAAGAAGCTGGACTTCCTGGTGCAGGAAATGAACAGGGAAGCCAACACCATAGGGTCAAAGTCAAACGACAATGATATAACCTCCACAGTTCTGGAGATAAAAAGCGAAGTGGAAAAAATCCGTGAACAGGTGCAGAATATAGAATAATACTTGATAATTGCAGTTTGTAATGCTATAATATTTGCTCGGAAGTAAAAAGGAGAGCATATGAAAAATGGCATCCTTGTGGTTATTTCCGGACCCTCGGGAGCCGGAAAAGGGACCATAGTAGGACGAATATTAAAAGAGCTTGATAACATCGGATTTTCCACATCCATGACCACGCGCAACCCAAGGGAAGGCGAGGTGGATGGACAAGATTACTTCTTTGTAACTGAGGAAGAGTTTAAGAAGGCAATTGAAGAAGATGCCTTTGTGGAATACGCAAACGTTCACGGCAATTACTACGGTACGCCAAAGAGCGAGGTGGCATCCAGACTGGGACGCGGCATGAACGTCCTGCTGGATATAGATGTGCAGGGTGCAATGAATGTTAAGAAGCAAATGCCGGAGGGGGTATTCATTTTCATCAGTCCCCCATCCATGGAGGAGCTGAGAGCCAGACTGGAAGGCAGAGGCAAGGACAGCACCGAGGACATCGAAAGGCGCCTTAAGAATGCTGAAGGCGAAATGAAGCTCATAGATGAATACGATTATCACGTCGTAAATGACGACCTTGATACAGCGGTAAAAAAAGTGAAGGAAATAATAATAAAAGAAGAAATAAAGGAGGGAAGCAGCCATGATGCTATATCCGGCAATTGACGAAATAAAGAAAAAGGCGGACAGCAAATATACGCTGGCCATACTTACAGCAAAGAGGGCGAGAGACATAATTGACGGCAAACCGGTGCTCATAGACGGTGCCGATACGGAAAACCCCGTATCAGAGGCGGCAAACGAAATAGCCGAAGACCTGATCACATACTCTCGCGAAGAAGAATAAGTAAACGTTTACAGCAGCCATGAGGCTGCTGTTTTTATACTTTGAAGAGGAGCCCGGGAGGAAAGCTTATGAAGAGAACATACATACCGGTAAACAACAAGTTCACATCGAAGAAAATCTTTTTCGATGACATACTGCTCATGGAGACCGAAGCAAACAACATTAGCATTATTACTGCAAAGGGCAGGGTGAGCTTCAGAGGAACCTCCAAAGAAATGAGAAAGTGGGTGGAAGGTAAAGACTATTTTTATACCTGTCACTCCTACCTTGTAGTGAACTTCAGAATGGTAAGCAGCATAGAAAACGGATGGGTCTATTTCAGAAACGGTGAGCAAAGGCATCTGGGAAAGAAGTATTTTTTCAAGGCGAAAGCCGCATATGCGGATTACATAGCTTAAAATATGGAAAAAACGAAAAAAGTCCTTGAAATTGCAATGCTTATGTAGTATTATTTCCTTCGGTGCCTTTGGCGCCGGAAGTTAAATTTGCACACCCCGCCGGCTGGTGCCCGGTGCCCGATAAAGGGTAGGCACAGGAAACTGCGGAGTGGAAGAGTAAAACCAGGAGGTTAATATGGCTGTAATTTCAATGAAACAGCTTCTCGAAGCTGGTGTTCATTTTGGTCACCAGACGAGAAGATGGAATCCTAAGATGGCTCCGTATATCTTCACGGAGAGAAACGGTATCTACATTATCGATCTTCAGACTACCGTTAAAAAAATCGACGACGCTTATGAATTCGTAAGAAAGATTGCCGAATCAGGCAAGCCGGTACTTTTCGTAGGCACAAAGAAGCAGGCTCAGGCTGCAATCAGAGATGAAGCAGAGCGCTGCGGACAGTATTTCGTAAACCAGAGATGGCTGGGCGGAATGCTGACAAACTACAAGACAATTTCAAAGAGAATCAAAAGACTTGCCGACATCAGACAGATGGAAGAAGACGGCACTTTTGAAAAGATGACTAAGAAAGAAGTTCAGAACTTAAATCACGAAGCCGACAAGCTGGAAAAATTCCTTGGCGGTATCAAGGACATGAAGGGCATGCCGGGAGCTCTCTTCGTAGTAGACCCGAAGAAAGAAAAGATTGCAGTTAACGAAGCTAAGAAGCTGAACATTCCTGTAGTAGGAATCGTTGACACAAACTGTGACCCGGACGATGTTGACTATGTAATCCCTGCAAACGATGACGCTATCAGAGCGGTAAAACTCATCGCTGGATGCATGGCTGATGCCGTAATCGAAGCTAACCAGGGCGAGTCCATGGCAGAAGCTCCGGAAGAAAGTGAAGAAGCTGAGGCTGAGGCAGTTGAAGAAGTGGAAACTCCCGAAGAAGAAAGTGAGGAGGAATAATCATGGCAGTAACAGCAGCAATGGTAAAAGAACTGCGTGAAATGACAGGCGCAGGCATGATGGATTGCAAAAAGGCACTGGTTGAAACAGACGGTGACATAGAAAAGGCAGTAGACGTACTGAGAGAAAAGGGTCTTTCAAAGGCTGCAAAGAAAGCCGGCAGAATCGCCGCTATGGGTCTTGTAAGATGCGCATTCTCAGAAGACGGAAAGAAAGCCGCAATCGTAGAAGTAAACTCAGAAACAGACTTCGTTGCCAAGAACGACGAGTTCATCGGCTTTGTTGAAGGTCTGGCTCAGCTGGCCCTGGAAAGCGACGCAGCTGACATGGACGCTTTCATGGCTCTGCCTTTCGAAGGAGAGACAGTTGAAGCAGCTCTCACAAACAAGATTGCTACGATCGGTGAGAACATGAACATCAGACGTTTCGAAAAGTGCGAAGAAGACGGCGTTGTATACACTGGATACATTCACGGCGGCGGCACAATCGGCGTAATCGTTGGTCTTAAAACAGACGCAGCACTCAGCGAAGTAGAAGTTTGCGGTAAGGACGTAGCTATGCAGGTAGCTTCAATGAATCCTAAGTTCTTAAACGAGAGCCAGGTTGATCCCGAGTACCTTGCACACGAAAGAGAAGTACTCATCGCCGAAGCTAAGAACGATGAAAAGAATGCAAACAAGCCGGAAGAAATCCTTGGCAAGATCGTCGAAGGACGTATCAAGAAGGAACTGAAGGAAGTATGCCTTACAGACCAGAAGTTCGTAAAGGACGGCGACCTGTCAGTTGAGCAGTATGTAAACAACTGCGGCAGCCAGGTTGGCAAAGACGTAACCATCGCTTCATTCGTAAGATATGAAGTAGGCGAAGGCATCGAAAAGAAGGAAGAAGACTTCGCAGCTGAAGTAGCAGCACAGATGGGGAAATAGAAGATACGATAGAATTTGAAATCATGCAATTGATTTCAACATGATTCAGTAAGTTGAAAACTCCGGTAGGATTGAACCTTTCCGGAGTTTTTGCAAAATGAACACGGCGCACGCTCAACTTATATCGCCATTTATATCGCCAAAACAATTGATTTATATCGCCACTAGTGTTATAATAATGGTGGACTTTATCAGTGGAGGATTATTATGCGCGAAGATGAGCACAACGAGTTTAAAAAAACTACAGGCGAATTAAACGAAGCGATGGTGTCTATTTCTGCAATGTTAAATAAACATCGCAAAGGGAGAGTTTATTTTGGATTGAAAAATGATGGGACACCACATTCGTTTACCATTACAGACTCAACACTGCGAGACGTATCAAGGAAAATTTATGAATCCATTAAGCCTCAATTGATACCAATTATAAGGACTGACTATATTGATAAAGTTGAAGTTATAATTGTTGACTTCGAGGGTGATGATTTACCATACTCTGCATTTGGACGATATTATATTCGTATTGCAGATGAGGACAGAGAATTATCTCCTGCAGAACTTCGAAGAATAATGATTAACCAGGAATATGAAGACAATTGGGGGAATCGAACTTCAAATCAACTGATAGAAGATGCCAATGATAGTACAGTAAAATCTTTTTTCGACTCTGCAGTTTCATGTGGAAGAATGCCGAAAACAGAATATGACAAGAATAAGGTTCTTAGTCAAATAGGGGTATTAAATGGCAATCACCTTACCAATGCAGGAGTATATCTTTTTTCTAAGCACAAACCGATTTCCTTGAAAATGGCAGTTTTTGCAACGGAACATAAAGATACCTTTTTGGATATAAATAGGGTTGAAGGTAATATTTTTGAAATGATTGATGAGGCGTTTTCATATATTGTTAAGAACATTAGATGGCGCGTTGAAATGAGTGATGAAAGTGTTCAACGAAAGGAAATCCCAGAGGTTCCGTTAGATGCAATTCGCGAGTCAATTATTAATAGTTTTGCTCATGCACGATATGACCTGCCAGTTGAACATGAGATAGACATTTTCTCGAATCGAATTTCAATCTGTAATCCTGGATCTTTTGCCAACGAATTTGAACCTATTGATTTCTATCATAGAGACATACGATCCTACCTACGCAATGAAGTTATTGCAAAGACTCTATATCTTTGCAAAGATGTTGAAGCATTTGGGTCAGGTATAAAGAAGATATATACACTTTGTGAAGATAATGGTATCACTGTGTCATATTTGAACGAAGAAACATCTTTCACGATAGAATTCTCAAGAGTTGACAGAAATAACGAGCAACTGGATGGCAGAATAAATGGCGGGATAAAAGATAGAATAACAGAAGGAGAGCTTAAAATACTGTCACTATTGAGTGAGCATCCCTCCATGACAAACAAAGAATTAGCGAAAGCGTCTGGAAAATCAGAGCGAACTGTTTCAAGACTGCTTTCTTTGTTAAAAGGTAAGGCTTTGATAAAGCGTATAGGCTCAAATAAAACGGGCTATTGGAAAGTCGTTCAATAGATATGAAGGATAGTGTCAGGAAAGTTAAGATCAACATGAGTACTACAAAGAAAACTAGGAAACAGATAGCAGAGGACGAAAGGGAAAATCATGTTACACGAAATAGGAAAGAAAGAATTTCTGCTGCCCTATGAGCAGTCTCTGCCCAATGACGATGATACTGTGTTCGTCTTCTGTGGGAAGAACAAACGGGAGGACAAGGCCCCTCTAAAGATTGACGGAGATAAAGTAACGGTTCCCACATTATCCGATATAAAAGGAAGCAACCAAATCTCCGATGATGAGCTGCAGTACCTTTTCGCCATTGATGATAAGAAGTACTACCTTCTGAATAACGGCGGGGAGGAAATATCAA
>DFGY01000080.1:0-530 GCA_002372505.1 Firmicutes bacterium UBA3738 | reverse complement strand
GGGAGGAAATATCAATTCCGGGCTTTGAACTTTTTACTCCCAGAACCTTCTGCGACGGGCAGGTTCAGGACGAAGGGGCTCTGGCGGGAATGACGGCCTATCATCTATTCTTCTGGTATCGGGACAACAAGTTCTGCGGGAAATGTGGCGGCAAGACTGTCCCCTTTGATAAGGAGAGAGCGGTCAGGTGTCCGGAGTGCGGAAACCTTATATTCCCGAAGCTCATGCCTGCGGTAATAATCGCCGTCAGGAATGGAAACGATCTGCTTATTACCAGATATAAAGGACGTGAATACAAGGGTATTGCACTGCTGGCCGGTTTTTGTGAAGTGGGCGAATCCCTTGAGCAAACCGTAGCCAGAGAGATTAAAGAAGAAGTAGGTCTGGATGTGGAGAACATTACGTACTTTGCAAGCCAGCCCTGGGGAATCGATTCCAATCTTCTTGCAGGCTTCTACGCAGATGTAAAAGGCGACCCGACTATTCACAGAGATGAAAATGAACTATCTGAGGCGGTCTGGGTACCCAGA
>DFGY01000070.1 GCA_002372505.1 Firmicutes bacterium UBA3738 | reverse complement strand
ATGGGCATCATGGTGAATACCATGGCCAGGGACATGGCGAATGCTATTACCTTGTTTTTCATTTTTGTTCTCATAGAACCTCCTGTGACAAAAACCGGAGTGCAGGTGCGGCAGATCAGTGTCACATCGTTCTCCGGCATAATTTCCTGCTCGTCTATATTCATGTTTATAGTTTAGCACAGCAAAGTAAAAAAACATACTTATTTTGCACGAACGTTGTCTAAAATGCATGAAAGTGGATACGACCACTTGAAAAACTGGCATCTTCTATCTCAATATGAAAAATGCCCTGACGGAGCACCCCATCAGAGCATCTGTATCTCCTGCCCGCCCCTCAGGCTTATCTGCTGCCTACCTGATATCTTCTGTATGCCTGCCACGTTGCGAAACACAATATAATAGTTATCAAGATATATGCTAAAGGAGCAATCGAAAACATCGTATGATAGTGGCCAGCTACATTGACAAGTCTATGATCATTTAACGTGAAGAGATTAATCAAATCAGTCGGAAGCATAGTCATAAACTGCGAAATATCGCGATATGTTTTTGGTATGTAAATAAACTGTGTTGCTAAATAAAATCCTACCAAATGTCTATTATTATTTTAACATGCATTAAAAAAAGCCTGCAGGATTACTCCCGCCCGCCATTTTAGTCAACCAAAAAGATTACAAGGGGACGGTTCTCCCGTCACCATAGAATATGTATCAATCTAACTCCGTGTTCTTCTTTCGATATTTATCAAAAATAGATAAATCTATCTCCTCTGTTGATTTGTAAATTTTGCCCCCGTCATTTGCATAAGCCTTCCCATCAAACACAGCATAGTTCACATAATCTTCAGGGTTTTGCAACTCCAAATCCAGATTGTTGCCAAAATAGACGATGTACTCTCCCCCATCTTTACTGAAGTTCTTTTCTTCCTCATAATCTCCAGAGAATGATTCTTGTAACGCCTTCACATCGTCTTCATCTGTTATAAGTTCTCTCACTCCATCATCTACATATTCCACAACAACGGAATCACCTGAAACTCCGACACTAAGAGTGGAATCTGAGCAACCCACAAACAGAACACATATTATGCACAACAATGTAGCCACAATTCTCTTTCTCATGATAATTACCTCCTCAGTTTCCCCCATCCATGTTGACCATAGTTAATCGTATGCACTCATCTTTATGCGCCAATCCCCATTATAAACATGATCAGGAATATTACTGAAATCAAGCCTGCGGCGATTGCTCCAATTATCAAGGAGGTTATGCTTAATGCAGACTTACCCTGCCTTATCCCAAGAATGGCAAAAACAAGACCTACAAGGGCCATCGCTACCATCGATACAAATAGAAACAGTGAACTTGTTGGATTAAACAATTCGAAAATCAGAAAACCGAACACTATACCGGATACAAACAGCCCAATGGTGCTCAGCTTATTAGTCATCTCTTCCTCCTTAATAATAGCCACCCAGACTTACCGCTGCAGTCTTGGGTGACTGTTACATCACAAACTACACCGCCAACATTATAACATTATTATAGTCCTACCTCAATATGAAGATGACGAGAGAACCGTCCCCCTGTCATCTTCCGCCATTATTTAGCACTGTTTTTATGTCTAAGCGTAGCCGCAATAACCATCAAGGCCGCACACATGGCCATAATATATCCATACATTTTCATGTCATCACCTGTCATTGGTACATTCTTGTTTGTCTTCGTCGGATAGTACTTGACCTTCATTGAAGGTTCCTTCTTCTTTATTTTTCTAATCACATTATCGCTCTGATTATCCTCCTTCACCGATCCGGCTATTTCTTCTCCGTCATTGTTTATTTCTTCGCCGCCATTACTTATTACTTCTCCTCCACTATTTATTTCTTCTGCGCTATTATTTATTTCCTCTCCTCCATTATCTATTTCATCTTCGTTATTATTTATTACTTCTCCACCATTATTTTCATCAGGTGTTATCGGCACAGGGACTTGATCTATTTTTGTGTTTGTAAAGATATATACTCCCTCTGAAGGGGTTTCTCTCTCAGTTTCGTACGAGCCTTCAAGCCCTGACTCCATGACATCATAAATATAATCGTGCCCGTCAATGGGATCCGTCTTTAGCAGGTCCTTGAATGTGTAGGACCAACCTTCTTCTATTCCCACATCAACTGTTTCGACTGTTTCACCATCTCTGGTCAATGATATTTTGGCTCCATCAGAAGGCTCACCGACCCAGACTTTTTTCACTGTGACCTCTACCGTTTCAGGAGCCGCAAGTTCATTCGCAAATGTTATGACAGCTGTTTTCTTGGTTTTAAAATCTCTTATGTCAATAACAATTACCTCCTGTGAGAGTTCATATCCTTTCGGTGGGGTTACTTCAGTGATCGCATAGCTATCTTTTAGAAGACCGCCAAGCTCTCCTTCCCCATCTGCACCAGTGGTAATCGTCCCAACTACATCACCGCTTGGGACTCGCTTAACCTCAAATACTGCACCGGCTAACTTCTTTTGCTCATTACCTTTTTCAACTTTTATGATTCTTATTTTGTACACATAATTATTTGAATCACGAGGAGCCATGTTGTTATCGTTCCTCTCTCCATCTTTTTCAGTATTAACTTCAGCCTTAGGCTTCTCTATGCCTGAAGTCACTTTACCTTCTTTTTCCGAACTCTTCGCTTCCTCGGCATCCTTTATTATTTCTACCTCAGGCTTTGTATCAGGCTTTGTATTCTCCTGTTTTTCAATAGCTTCGACAACCTTTGGATCCTGTTCTGCCACCTCATCATTGGCCAGTACCGATTGCCCGAACAAGAACATCGATACACACATCATAACGCTAACTATAAGGGCAAGGCCCTTTATTGAATTCCTCTTTACTCGCATAATCTACTCCATATTCTCTATCATTGCTATGAGTCTTTTCCAGACTCGGTTTATTGGGTAATATATTAGTAATTTGGCAATAACAACTTACTAACAATTAGCTATGCGAATAATTATTTTTCATTTTATTAGTAGATGACAGGGGGACGGTTCTCCCGTCATCTTTTGCCATGATTTGTCAAAAGATGACGGGAGAATCGTCCCCCTGTCACCTCCGGCTGATTTTAAAACCTTGGCGCATTCTCCTGCGGTGGCGCCGGTGGTATAAATGTCGTCGGTTAGCCGTAGCACTTGGATACAATTTGAAAAGGGGTGTTCGTATCATTCAACGATAAACACAGCACCCCTCAATGGTATGGACATATGTGCAAACCTGAATCTAATTGCTCACTATTCTCAGGAACTTTGATGTATTCTTTCTTCTAACTCCTATCTACAGGGTGACATCGTTATCTTTATCATCTTCAACATTAAACCAGATTAGACCGTACTTGCCGTATTGGCTGTCTATGTCATAACTCGCTTTATCATATGGATCATAGTCTCGTATATTATACTTCATACATACATCGAAAGTGCGGCCATCATCAAGAGGAACATCAAATCCGTAATATATTATTTGGAGAGTCTCATCTATGTTTCCACCTCTGTAATCAAGGGTATATTCTGGCATTTCCTTTATCTTGTGACCGCCAAAAATTTCTATGCATTTTTCGGCATTGGACATTATTTTATCACCTCTATACTCTTCAGGTACCAAATCAACCAGGCCCTGTGCATTCTGTGTATTGATGATGTCTTTTACAGTGTCCAGAAGCTCTTTCCGCTGCTCCTCTACATAATCACGAAGTCCATAGTTTCCGCATTTTGCTACGACCTCACCCTCATTTGTCTTCAGTATCAACCTCTCTAAACCTAGGTAATCAGTCATGCCGTCATATATATCACAGCTGCTCCACTCCATTTGGTATTTGTCTCCGTTATTTAAAGCTAGTTCACATTCCCCATATATGTATAAAGGCTGAGCAGTTTCAGAACCGGAAAGAGCCGGTCCTCCACCGTCAACTCTCTCAACAATTGTATGATCATCAAAAGCCTTGATAAAAGCCACGCATTCTTCATCTATGTCTTTTTCAAGATAGAAGTCAGTCTGCCATTTTGAGTTCTTTGAGAACAACGCGTTCAATGCATCAGCGTCTTTATTTTTAATGCAATCCAAGATTTGTTCATTGACCACGACTTCCTGCTTTGCTGTATACTCTTCCAAATCATTCATGGTATTAGTCTTACCGTCATCACATGCCGTTATGCAACACAGCACGCTTACTATGAATATGAATAACAATACTCTCTTCACTTTGACCCTCCTAACTATACGCTCTTAATTGATACGTAATCTACTTGTCACCATGTCTGAGCCAATGTTGCTATACCCATTAACCATAATGCCGACGCCACAATGCAAATTACACCTAAGACCAACCACACTGTCGCTGATTTCCCTTCGTTTTCACTTCTATTCTTCGCCGCAAATATAGTGCCGATAATCGACATTATGAGGCACGGCAATGGAGCAAAAACAAACATAATGCTGAATGGTCCTGCAAACAGCAAATATAAAGGGCCTCCATTAGTGGGCTCTTCGAGCAATGCAGCTAGACCGAAGCAGATCGGTGTTGTGACTATTAAGAACATCGATATTATTATCAGTACCTTTGATACTTTACTTTTCATTTGGAGTCCTCTCCTTATAATTTTACTTTTCGGATGCCTATACATCAATGTAATAATCTGCCTTACAAATTCCCGTTTGTCTATTTCTTTCCTCGTGTCCATTTATAAACCTTCAGGCATCTTGGGTGGTCTAAGTTATTGCGACCAAATACCCACCGAATATCCTCAACCGTTATGTTTTCCCCAGGCATGGTTCTCTTCTCTATGCCATCGGTTTCCCCCCATCCATGTAGACCATAGCTCTATGGTGTCATTTTCCTTAATGGCAGCCTTCACATAGTTGAATAGTTCTGTTTTCACATTATCGAAATCTCCAATCTGCACATTCACAATCGCCGGGAGATTTGTAAACGGCTCAATACAACTACTCGGTTCATCATATATTCCAAGCACGTGATCCTCATTTTGTATGATAATAACACGCCCATCCGCCTCTACTCCTATTTCAAGAGGATCCAATTTCTTATCTGCTGCTATAAAATCGTATTGGCTCATTTTTCTCCTTCTATAAACAAGCACCCAGACCTACCGCTGCAGTCCTGGGTGGCTGTTACTCCACAAACATTCTAACATTATTATAGTCCTATCTCAATATGAGAGATGCCCTGACGGAGCACCCATCAGAGCATCTGCACCTCTTGCCCGTTTCTGAAAACGAACCTAATATCTTTCTTTGTATATATGACCACGTGCTTCAGAAGCGTTCTCCATAATGTTTCATCAAACTTTTCGGGATGACAGTGGGACGGTTCTCCTGTCATCTTTCACCATTAATTACCATTCTGAAATCATCATTTCACCTTCTGTATTACACCTTTTGATATTCCGGTAAGTCTTTCTATCTGCCTTATTGTCACGCCTTTTCGTTTAAGGATTCTTATTGCATCATTACGTTTTTCTCTGTCAAATCCCTTTATTGCCGTTCCAACGCTTATTCCCAGCGATTCACGTATAACACTTCTCGCCCATTCATCACCACGCCTGTTATCTTTATACTCAAGACATTCGTCTTCATTTTGGTTCCTGATGAAATCTTTATACTGCTCAAAGTCGGCAAACAAATTCTCTATTAAATTTGTGTCAACAAAAGATTTATTATTCCCATATTCGTTATAACTGCTCCATCTATACTTTTCAGGTGGACATAGACCTGCCTTAGAAGGGTTGTTGAGAATATATCTTAATACAATACAGAATTGGCTATCATTATCTATGGACTCGCTTAGAAACCTACCCTGAAATAGATGACCTACCCTTTCATATTTTTCGTTGAAAAAATTTGAGTAGCTAACCCCCAGTTTCTTCATCATTTCAGAAAGATTGTTATCAATGTCATGGATCAACAAGTGAACATGATTACTCATCAGGCAATAGGCACACACCCTAACATTTACTTCTGAACTATATTTTCCCAGTCTGTTGATAAAAAAATAATAATCATTGTCTTCTTCGAAAAGAATTTGCTTGGAAACCCCTCTCATTATTACATGGTAATAACCTGTTTCGCTAATCATTCTGGCCTGTCTTGGCATATTCATTATCCTCCTTTCTATATTCATTAACTTTTTTTGTCAAAAGATGACGGGAGAACCGTCCCCTGTCACCTCCGGCGGCAAAGGTGAGTATGTCGATGCGCTCTGCTCCGGCTGATTTTAAAACTTTGGCGCATTCTCCTGCGGTGGCACCGGTGGTGTAAATGTCGTCTATAATTAAGGCCGTTGTGCCGGGTAGTACATCCTTGCCATGCCCGGTGACTTCGAAGGCCCCGCTGATATTGGAATATCGCTCGCTGCGGCTGAGATCTTTCATGGCCTCTGTGCTGGCAGTTCTTATGAGAACGTTTGCGTCTAAGCAAAGTCCGGTAAGTTTTGAAAAGGCTCGGGCCATAATTTCAGCTTGATTATAACCTCGCGTCTCATAGCGCTTTGAGCTAATTGGAACGGGAATGACAAAGTCGTATTTTGCCTGAAGTTCATCTGCCGTAAACTCAGCCAGCATACGGTCGGCAAGGATGTTTCCGAGAACTTTTCCTATATAACTTTTATCGTTGTACTTTAGATCGGAGACGATAGCCCTTTCATACAGAGAGTACTCCGCACAGGTATAGCCCCTGTCATAGTAATGAGGAAAATCCCTGCAATCGGAACAAAGCCTGTGATGAGTCCTTTCATTGAGCACCCTTCCACATTTCTCGCAAGTGTTGCCACCGACCCACTTTATTTTCTCGATACACGAGTCGCAAAGAGAATAGGATCTACTGGAATCAATAACACTCCCACAACAAATGCAGTAAATACTTTTCGGAAATATTATTTGATTTAAATTTGCAATAATATTATTCAGCATATCCTTCATCCTCTAGATGACAAGGGGACGGTTCTCTCGTCATCTTTTGACAGTTCATGGTAAAAGGTGACACGAGAAACGTCCCCTTGTCACCTTACATATCCTTTTAGTCTGACGGCTAGTCCTGAGTATCGTTTATTTATGCGGTCGTTATCTATCATGGCCAGCATTTTGTTTTCGGAGCCGACCATTACTACGGCCTGCTTGCCGCGGGTGACGGCGGTGTAAAGAAGGTTCCTGGTGGCCAGCATGGGCGGAAACCAGGACATGGGCATGACTACGATGGGAAATTCGCTGCCCTGGCTTTTATGAACCGTAATGGCGTAGGCCATTTCCAGCTGCTCCAGCTCGCCGAATTCGTAATTCACGTAGCGGCTGTCGTCAAAGATTACGGTCATGTAGCCGTATTCGTTATTTATTTTATCAATTACACCAAGGTCGCCGTTAAAGACTCCTTCACCATCGGTGAACTCTTCCGAGTCCTTCCAGCGTTTTTCGTAATTATTCTTTATCTGCATCACCTTGTCCCCTTCCCGGAAAATCCGATCGCCAAAGCTCTTTTCGTTCTTGTCGGACGCCGGCGGGTTAAGGGTCTGCTGTAGCTCTTTGTTTAAGGACATGACCCCGACGTTTCCCTTTCTCACAGGGGTCAGAACCTGAATGTCCTTCATAGGGTCAAGCTCCGTGTAGTGCCCGGGAAGCCTTGTGGCGCAAAGGTCTTTTATGGTGCCGGCCATTTCAGCCTCTCCCTCGGTTCTGATGAAGAAGAAGTCCGTATCCCGGTCGTTTATGGAAGGTCTTTCTCCGTTATTGATTCTGTGGGCGTTGACGACGATCATGCTTTCCTCGGCCTGGCGGAATATTTCCGTCAGCTTTATGGAATTAATGACGTCACTCTCCAGAATATCTCCGAGAACGTTGCCTGCTCCTACTGAGGGCAGCTGGTCTGCGTCGCCGACGAGAATGAGCCTCGTCCCCGGCTTTATTGCCCTGACCAGTCCGTCCATAAGCATAAGGTCCACCATGGATGCTTCGTCTATTACCACAGCCTGCACCTTCAGAGGATTCTCTTCGTTCTTTGCAAACTTCATGCTGAATTCGCCTTCGCCGTAGCTGTATTCCAGCAGTCTGTGAATGGTGCTGGCAGGATATCCTGTTGTTTCCGTAATTCTCTTGGCAGCCCTGCCTGTAGGCGCGGCAATGGCTATGTCCATTCCGCTTTGAGAAAGAATGTCCAGGATGCCTTTAATTATGGTGGTCTTTCCTGTGCCAGGGCCACCTGTAATTACCGAGACGCTGCTTTCCAGGGACATCCTTATGGCCTTCCTCTGCTCTTCACTGTAGGGCACGCCAACCCTGCCCACATTAAACTCAATGAGAGCATCTATATCCGACTTAATCATCTTAGGCTCGGCCTGTTGTAAAACGGCTAAAGTATAGGCTACATTCTGCTCCGCCTTCAGGTAGTGATACTGGTAGACCACTTCCCGACCTTCAAGCATTTCTATTTTTATCTGGCCTCTGAATACAAGATCCACCATGGACTCATCCACCAGGCCAATTGACACATCCAGCATCTGAGCCGCAGATTCCGCAAGCTCGTTTCTGGGCACGAAAACATTTCCGCTCATGACGTACTCAGTGAGCCTGTACATTATCCCACTTCTGATTCTGTGCTCATGCTCCTTGTCAAAGCCCAGTTTTGCCGCCATTGCATCAGCCTTCACAAAGCCGATTCCGAAAATGTCGTCAATCATGGCGTAAGGATCTTCCTGCAGCTTTTCAATAGTGCCTGAGCCGTAAACGGCGTAGAGCTTTGCTGCCTGGCCTGCGTTGATGTCGTATTTCTGCAGGAATACGGAAATCTCAGCCAGTTCCTTGTGGGCGGAAAAGGCCTCGCAAATACTGGCAGCCTTCTTCTCGCCAATGCCTGAAATCTGAGTCAGCCTTTCCGGTTCCTCTTCTATAATTCTGAAGGTGTCCTCACCGAACTTATCAACGATTTTAGCTGCAGCTTTCGGCCCTATTCCCTTTATAATGCCCGAAGCAAGAAAGGCTATCATTCCGGCCTCTCCCTCGGGCATGAGTTCTTCGCTGTCGCTAACCTTAAACTGTTCCCCGAATTTCGGATGAACAGTAAAATCACCATGCAAAATATAGGTTGCGCCTTCCCTTGGCTGAATGAGATTACCTACTATAGTAAATTGTTCTTCTTCAGTCTCGAATACCGCAACCGTATATCCGTTTTCACTGTTGTGAAATATTACATGTGCTATGGAGCCCTTCTTTTCCAGCAGCAATTTATCTATTCACCATCTTTCATTTTATATAGTCTTCTGTTATGCAGCGTCCACACCCGATCGCTGAATTCTCCGGGGCGTGTTGACTTAAGTGCATCTTCCATATCATACATTTTAGCATCCATGTCATCCAGGTGGTGAAGGAGCTGTGCCTCAGGAAAGAGAGGCCTTTTGGGGCTTCCGTAATCAGGTTCATTATGGTGGGCAAGTATCATGTGCTCTACCATAATCTTTTTCTCGTAATCAAATCCCAGCTCTTCCATTTGTTTTTCAAGAAGCTTCACTCCCTGTACAATATGTCCCAGCATCATTCCTTCAAAAGAGTAACCCTCTGAGATGCCGTTCTTATCCGACTCTATTTCCGTTAATTTTTCAATGTCGTGGAGTATTACGCCGGTAACCACCCAGTCCTTATCCAGGAATGTGTACACGTCGCAAAGAGCGATTCCGCTCATGAGCATTCTCTTAATATGCCAGAGGAGCCCGGATCTTTCCGCGTGATGATTCTTGGACGCCGCCGGATAATACAATAATTTTTCTTTATTGTCATCAAGATTCATAAGGCACAGCTGTCTTAGTCCCGAATCGTTAATCTCTCCGGCCCTCTCTCTTATATACGCAAACATTTCTTCAGGGTCTTCCGGAGCCGCCTTTATATAATCCCTAAGGTCGATTCCATCTTCGGCTCCCGTCATGCGAATTTTCGAAATGCGCAGCTGCTGCATTCCGTTCCATTCCGTTACTCTGGCCTGTACCTTTATTACGTCTCCAACGCTATAGCGACTTAAGGATGCATATTCCTCGTCGGATACATCCCACTTCTTGCCGGATATTTCGCCGGTGTTGTCACCCAGAGTTATATCCAGGTAGGTTTTACGGTTGGAGCCAACCTTAAGAGCTATTTGCTTAACCATGAAATATCCCATGAATTCTTCATCTGTTACTAAATCAATTACGAATTTTTCCTTCATTGTCTCTCTCCTATACATTTCTTCGGGTCTGTTACTGTGTATTATACCACTTTTTTACATCAGATGATACATTCACTTATCGATTATTTTGGTATATAATGCATTTCAGAGTAGTTTCAACGGAGGTCAATAGGATGAATAAAAACATGGGACTAATTCGCGTAGGCGCCGGCTCACCGGCTATAAAGGTTGCAGGCCCGGCTGCCAACGCAGATAACATAATCGCTATAATGAACAAAGCCGCAGGGGACAGATGCGGCATTCTCGTCCTGCCAAGGCTATGCATTACAGGCAGCACCTGCGGAGACCTGTTCTTCCAGGACGCCCTTTACGAAGCCCAGCTTACGGCTCTTAAAAAAATCCTGGAATGTTCCCGGGAGCACAGTCTTGTAACCATTCTGGGCTGTTATCTCAGACTTGATAACGCTCTGGTTGACTGCGCAGCTGTAATTCAGCGAGGAGAAATCCTGGGAGTTGTGCCGAAAATGTTCGGCGATAACAGGCACTTTGCATCTGCTTCGGACTTTTCCGGCAGCGAGGACTGCATAAGGCTCTTTGGAAAGACCGTTCCCTTTGGGAATATAATTTTCGAAGACGAAGAAGCAGGTCTGGACTTTGGCATTGAAATAGACGATGACATGCTAATGCCCGTCAGCCCGGGGGCAATGCTGGCCCTTGCCGGTGCGGACATAGTATTCAATCCTGCCAGCGGAATCGAACTGGTTCGGGGCGCTGACTTTAGAAGATCTCAGATTGTAAGCGCATCGGCTAAGTCCATGTGCGGCTATGTATACGCATCATCAGGCAGCGGTGAATCCACATCCGACATGATTTACGGTGGCCACTGTCTCATAGCCGAAGGCGGCAGGCTGCTCATGGAGAGCACCCGCTTCGAGAGCGAGAATCAGATTACTTACACGGAAATAGATTTTTCCAAGCTGAACTTTGAGCGTCTTGGTTCCCACGGGTTCCACGATTGCAGCAAGGCTTATCGTAGAGATATTAATTACAAGAGAATTCTCCTTTCTCCACTTACTGTTGTTGTTGAAGGGGAAAGCTTATTCCGCAGATACAGCCGTTCCCCCTTCATTCCTGAAGATCCGGATGCTCTGGCTGAGAATTGCAAAGAAATATTCACCATACAGACCACGGCCCTTGCAAGAAGGCTGGCTAAGGTAGGCGCCAAAAGTGCTGTAATTGGAATATCCGGCGGACTGGACTCCACCCTCGCCCTTCTCGTCTGCGCCCAGGCAATGAAGATTCTGGGAAGACCTGCCTCGGACATTACGGCAGTTACAATGCCCGGCTTTGGCACCACAGACAGAACCTACCGCAACGCCCTGGTGCTCATGAGAAAGCTTGGCACAACCGTGAGAGAAATTTCTATAGCCGACTCCGTTACACAGCACTTCAGAGACATCGGATACGATGAAAGCCTCAGGGACGTAACGTACGAAAACAGCCAGGCTCGCGAAAGAACCCAGATACTCATGGACATCGCCAATATGAACGGCGGCTTCGTAGTAGGCACGGGTGACCTTTCCGAGGGAGCCCTTGGATGGTGCACCTTCAACGGCGACCACATTTCCATGTACAACGTAAACTGCGGCGTGCCCAAGACAATGATTCCCCACATCTTAGGATGGATAAAGGAACAGAACGCAGAAGACGAAATCCTGGCTCAGACCATCGGCGGCGTAATCGATACTCCTATTTCGCCGGAGCTGCTGCCACCTGACGCCAGCGGCAATATACAGCAAAAGACAGAAGAAAGCGTAGGCCCCTACGAGCTTAATGACTTCTTCCTGTATTACACCATCAGATACGGCATGAGCCCCGCCAAGCTCAGATTTATCGCCTGCAAAGCCTTTAGCGGCACATATGACTATGAAACAATTACAAAGTGGCTCAAGGTATTCTACCGCAGATTCATCTCGCAGCAATTCAAGAGAAACTGCGTACCCGACGGCCCGAAGGTAGGCACCGTCGGCCTCTCACCAAGAGGCGACTGGGTAATGCCCGCCGACGCAGATATAAGCGCATTCTTAGTTGAATAGGTGACAATAGCGTTTCACGGGGACAGGCTTTTTGTTTCGCACTCTACCGGCGAGAGTGCGAAACAAAAAACCTGTCCCCGTGAAACGCTCCAAGTTAAACGATGGTTTTTACGCCGTGGGATATTAATAAGACGATAAGTCCTGCCGTCAGTACGCCAAGGGCGATGATGGGCAGGGCTTTTTTCATGCGGATGTCAAGGACGCTGGCTACAAGTGCGCCGGTCCAGGCTCCCGTTCCCGGAAGGGGTATGGCCACGAGAATAAAGAGTCCTATTTCTCTGTATTTAGCCACCTTCTCTCCCTTGAGATGAGCCCGCTGTTCCAGTTTTTCAACCAGGCCGCGGGTTTTATCGTAAGTCTTAAGCCATTCAAATATCCTTCTCAGAAGGAGCAGTATGAATGGAATGGGTATCATGTTTCCAATAAATGCGGCTATGAAGGCTTCCCAGTAAGGTAGTCCGAAGCCTACTCCGTAGGGAATCCCTAAGCGAAGTTCTATTACCGGCACCATGGATATTATTATTGTAGCTATCCATTTGCCTAAGGTGGTTGTAGTCAGCCAACTAAACATTTACTCTATTCCTCTTTCTTTCTTTATCTACTTTCATCATTACTGCGCACTCGATGCGTTTCTTGTGAAGATCGCATCCGAGTCCGTAAACCCCCGTTACGCTACCTGTGCTGTGGTATGCGTTTGCTGCGCAGCCGCCGCTGCAGTACAGCCTTGCAAAGCAATCCCCGCATTCCTCGTGGGAATATACATTGCATTTTTCAAATTGCTCTCTGACCTCCGGGTGAGTTATTCCTTCCGATAGATTTCCCAGAATGAATTTTTCATCCCCCACAAACTGGTGACAAGGATAAATGTCACCCTCCGGCGTTACGGCAACGTACTCAGTACCGACGCCGCAGCCTGATATTCTCTTGGCGATGCAGGGCCCGCCTTCGAAATCAATTGTATAATGATAGAAGCTGAAGGGTCTTCCTTCATCCCGCCTCTTTATCATTTCAAGAGCCAGCTTTTCGTACTCTCTCTCCAGCACATCCGAGTCTTCATCCTTAAGAGCATAAGGCGCCTCAGGTGGTGCAACCACAGGCTCCATGGATAGCTCTTTGAAGCCCAGATCCGCCATGTGAAAAATGTCCTCAGCAAAGTGAAGATTATTGCGGGTATAGGTCCCCCTCATGTAATAATCTCCGCCACGCTTTTCGGCGAACTTCTTGAACTTATCTACAATGAGGTCGTATGTGCCGCCGCCCTCCTTGGTGTGACGCATGCGGTCGTTTGTCTCTGGGCTACCGTCAAGGGAAATTACTACGTTACCCATTTCACGGTTGCAGAAATCAATTACCTCATCGTCCAGCAGCAGTCCGTTGGTTGTGAGAGTGAAGCGGAAATTCTTCCCCGTCTCCTCCTCTCTGGATCTGCCGTAGGCCACAAGCTTTTTCACAACCTCCCAGTTGAGAAGAGGCTCACCGCCGAAGAAGTCCACTTCCAGATTGCGCCTTCCCGGAGAGTTTTCTATGAGATACTCTATAGCCCGGGCTCCCGTTTCATAGGACATGAGACCGGCCTCGCCGTGATATTCACCCTTTCCCGCGAAGCAATATTCGCAGTCCATGTTGCAGGCGTGGGCAACGTGAAGACACATAGCCTTGAGAACCGATTGTCTCATTTTCAGTTCGTCCGCAAGAGGCTTAAATACATCTTCGGAAAAAAGCTGTCCCATATCGGACAGCTCAAATACATCTTCCATAATCTCCTGGATATCTGCTTCGGCAACTTTTCCGGCGAGGGCCTCTTTAACTTCTGCGACAAGGTTTTCCTTATCATAGTCAAAAATAATCCCCTCACCTATTTTATCACGCAAAAACTCCAGCACTGCATAGGTCTCCTTGTCGACCTCATGTATACAGCCGCTGTTTACATCCAAAACTATGTTGTATCCGTTAAGCTCGTATAAATGTATCATCAATCAAAATTGCCGCATGCCGCGGCAATTCTTTCTTTAGTTTGCTTTTTTCTGTTCGCACTGCTGATTTGCAACGCTTGATGAAGTCTTGCTTGCTGACTGGCAGGATGTCTGGCATTCACCGCAGCCGGCCTTGTTCATATTCTCGCAGAGATTTCTTGTTGTTATTGTCTTAATTCTTTTCATGATGTCCTCCATATTTTTTAAACTTACGCTATATTATCATAAAACCGACTGCCTTACAACAGCAGACATATCATTTATTTCAATTACTTCACCGTGTCTTACCGGTGCATTCTCAAGGTCTTTAAGACCTGATGGAACCTTGACCCCCGTCTTCTTTTCCAGTTCCTTGACAGCCTCGAAATCATCAGCCGCCTTAGCCATTCCCAGAGACTCGTTTACGCTGGCAGCGAACTTATATGCGCTGGCTGTGGAAGCGATCAGCGTGGGAGTTTCGTCGCCGGTATTTTCGCGATAATCCTCGTAAACCTTGTAGGCAACTGCCGTGTGGGTATCCATGAGATATCCCTTGTCGTTATACATTTCGCCGATTGCAGCGTTTGTCTGCTCCACATCTGCAAAGCCGCCGTAGAAGCATGACAGACCCTCCTTAATCTGATCGGATACGGTGTACACACCATCCTTATCCAGAGCCTGCATAAGTTTTACGACTTCCCCGGCATCATTTCCTGCCAGATGATAAAGTAGTCTCTCCAGGTTGCTGGAAATGAGAATGTCCATGGAAGGTGAATTTGTCAGATAGAATTCACGGTTCCTGTCATAGGTCCCTGTGGCAATAAAGTCAGTTAGCACCTTGTTCTTGTTTGATGCGCAGATGAACTTGTTAACGGGAATACCCATGAGGTGTGAGTAGTATGCCGCCAGAATGTTACCGAAGTTACCCGTCGGCACAACCACGTTTACCGGATCTCCATCGGCGATTACGCCCTGCTCTATGAGCTTAACGTAGCCGTATACGTAATAAGCCACCTGAGGCACCAGTCTTCCGATGTTAATGGAATTGGCTGACGAAAGCTTGCATCCACCGGCTGCCATGGCCTCCGCCATTTCATCATCTTCAAAAATATTTTTTACGCCGGTCTGGGCATCGTCAAAATTTCCGTTAATTGCGAATACGTGAACATTGTCCCCCTTCTGACTGGTCATCTGTCTTTCCTGGACTGCGCTGACGCCTTTGTTCGGGAAGAAGACTATAATCTCAGTACCCGGTACGTCTGCAAATCCTTCTAGGGCAGCCTTTCCTGTGTCGCCGGATGTAGCAGTAAGAATGCAAATCTTCTTGTCCTCATTCTCCTTCTTCATGGCCGTAGTCAGAAGATACGGCAGAATTGAAAGAGCCATATCCTTAAAGGCAGCCGTTCTGCCATGGTAAAGTTCCAGGAAGTGAGCCCCACCTGCCTGAACAACAGGGACAACATCCTCCGCTTCAAACTTATCCGTGTATGCACCATCGATGCAGTACTTTATTTCTTCATCAGTGTAATCATCAAAGAAAGCCCCGATTACCTTGGAGGCAATATCCTTATAGGTCTTGCCGACCATTTCCCCGGGCTTAAATGGCAGCTTTGGAATGCTCTTGGGTACGTAAAGCCCCCTGTCCTCAGCTATTCCCGCAATAATGGCCTGGGCCGCAGTCTTTTCATTTTTGCTTCCTCTGGTGCTACTGTACATTCTCATAACTATTTCTCCTTATTCCTTTCTTAATACAGTTATGCATTATACCACAAAACCGTTTCACGGGGACAGGCTTTTTGAAACGCTAGATAGACCATGCCCCTTTTCATGCCAAAATCGGTCACAAAAGTGACCGGAAACAGATGCATAAGGGGCATAAGTCCAACACATGGATTCTTTTTGCCATGGATTTGTGATATAATTCTGACAAAAGTATCATTAAGATTGCGAGGTGAATAAGATGGCGAAAATCGCAGCAGCCCAGATGCAAATGTCCGGGAACATGGATGAGAATTATGAAAAGTCTATAGCATTCCTGAAGGAAGCGGCTGAAAAAGGTGCAGACTTTATCTGCTATCCGGAAGTCCAGCTGTCCCCCTTCTTCGCTCAGTATGAAGGCGGTGACGCAACGGGATACGATGTGACCCTGGACAGCAAGTACGTGAAAGGCTTCCAGGAGGCGTGCAAAGAACATCACATTATTGCAACGCCCAACTTCTACATAAACGAAGGTGGAAAGACTTACGACACAAATCTGATGATCGATGAAAACGGCCAGCTCCTTGGGATTTCAAAAATGGTCCACGTGGCTCAGGCACATCAATTCTATGAAAAGGACTACTATACCCCTTCCGAGGACGGCTTCATAGTTTACGACACCAGCATCGGCAAGGTGGGAATTGTAATTTGCTTCGACCGGCACTATCCGGAAAGCGTACGCACCTGCGTTGTGAAAGGCGCAGACCTTGTAGTCATTCCCACAGCCAACACAAAGAGCGAACCAATGGAACTCTTCAACTGGGAAGTCCGCATTCCTGCCTTCCAGAACTCTACAAACGTAGTAATGTGCAATAGAGTCGGTCTGGAAGACGAAATGGACTTCGCCGGAGAAACAATATTCGTAGGACCCGATGGCGGAATTCTTTCCATTGCAGACGACAAAGAGCAGCTGTGCATATGTGAAGTAGATCTGCCTGCCGCAGCTAAAATGCGTGAAACCAAGCCTTACATGGCACTGCGCGTCCCGGAGTTCTATCTGTAACGCCCCCCCATGATTATTGATGAACTCTCGGTATTCTAAACG
>DFGY01000042.1 GCA_002372505.1 Firmicutes bacterium UBA3738 | reverse complement strand
CCTTCATCGGCCTTGTATGCGCAGATGGCCACCTTGGGATTGGCCGCAATCTGCTTGGCGACGTTCTTGACATGTCCGGTCTGGATATAGAGTTTACCCTCGATGATCTCGGCCGTGCCGAAGGGACGCACCTGCGGAGTGTCACCGTCCACGGTCGCGAGGAAATAAACGCCTGCCTCGTGCAGGAAATCTCTTACTCTTTGCATATTATCTTGGTTGAAAGATTTGTACTCGATGGGATCGCATGTTTCCTCCTGGAGTTCGCGAGAGAGGATAATGTCCTGACAATCATTCTTCCGGTCAACCTTGACAAGAAGCACCGGCCGCATGGACCAGCTCTGCCTCTCCCCTCTTGTCTCCCGGTACGTGAATACCAGCTTGTCGCCAGCCTTGTGAAGGGACTCGGCGGCGAGATCCGTCGCCACATCCGTCACCGGGCAGACAATGGCAATGACGAACTCCTTTTCGAAGTCGATCTCTGTCGGCTCTCCGCCCTTTCCCATGAAGGCAGCCGTGCCGAAAAGGGACTCGAACTGCTGTTGGGAGTCAATCTTCGGGGAAGAAGGAAGGGCAGCGTCATTCCGGAAGAAATAATTCTTCACCTCCGTGAAAGGGACCTCAGAGGAAGAGTTGCAGGCGAAGAGTGACATTGCGGCAGCGAATAAAGCTAAAAAGCGTTTCATGGTTGTGACGGATTTATCCGGCGAATTTACTGAAAATCCGCCGGATGAGAAAATCAATCCGACGGAATCTCATTCTTAAACCTCTTGCGGTTATAGGCCTTCTTTGATTTCTGCAGGACCTTCCGGAAGGAAACGGGCTTCCCGTGCTGCTCGATTTCTTCCAAGCGGGTAGCCGAACATCTTCACCATCGTGGCGTTGAGGATGTGTTCGGCAGTATGTGCCGGAGGGTATTCCTCCTTGTTGTGGGCATTGAGGACGGGTTCTGTCATTTCCTTATATTATCTAATGCTGCCCTTATAAAGCTGACAAACAGCGGATGGGGACACTCCGGCGTGCTCTTGTATTCTGGATGGAACTGTGTAGCAATGAAAAAGGGGTGCGTGGGAAGCTCTATGATCTCCACCAACCCGGCATCCGGATTGATGCCGCTCACCACTAAACCAGCCTCCTGCATTGCAGCCAAGTAAGCATTGTTGAACTCATAGCGGTGGCGGTGGCGCTCCTTGATTTCATCCTGCCCGTAGATACCATGCGCCAGTGTCCCAGGGACAAGACGGCATCTGTATGCTCCAAGACGCATGGTCCCACCCTTGATGGTTGTTGACTTCTGACTCTCCATCAGATCAATGACAGGATGTGCAGTTTCGGGATTGACTTCCGTCGTGGCGGCATCCTCGTAACCCAGGACGTCACGGGCAAATTCAACGACAGCCATCTGCATTCCAAGGCAGATTCCCAAAAAAGGAATCCGCTTTTCCCTGGCATATCGGACGGCACAGATCTTTCCTTCCAACCCGCGTTCTCCGAATCCGGGAGCCACGAGTATGCCGTTCATTCCTCCGAGAAGCTCTTCGACATTATCTTTGCTCACATGCTTTGCATGGATGGTATGGACGCGCACCAGACAGTCATTCGCAACACCTGCATGGACAAAACTCTCCTGTATGCTCTTATATGCATCCTGAAGTTCAACGTACTTGCCTACGAGCGCAATATCGACAGCCCTTTTCGGATTCTTGAGCTTGGAGAGGAAGGCTTTCAGTGCGGCAAGATTCGGGGCCGGAAGATTCGCGAGTCCCAGTTTGTCCACAACCATCTGGTCCAGCCGTTCCGCTTCCATGTTGAGCGGTACCTGATAGATGCTCCATGCGTCGATGGACTGGATGACATGGCCGGGCTTGACGTTGCAGAAGAGGGCAATCTTGTGCCTGAGTTCCGGGGTGAGTTCCTTTTCCGTCCGGCAGACGATGATATCCGGGTGGACACCCAGGGCCTGGAGTTCCTGGACGGAATGTTGGGTTGGCTTGGTTTTCAGTTCCTTTGCCGCTTTGAGATAAGGGATTAGTGTCAGATGTATGGACAGGAAGTCTTCTTCGGGAAGCTCCCACTGGAGCTGGCGCATGGCTTCCACAAAGGGCTGGCTTTCCATATCCCCGACCGTTCCTCCGACTTCCGTGATAATGACGTCATAGCTGCCGCTCTTGCCGAGAAGGAGCATCCTTCGCTTTATCTCATCGGTTATATGCGGGACGATCTGCACGGTCTTTCCGAGATATGCGCCTTCTCGTTCTTTGGTGATAACCGTGTGGTAGATTTTCCCGGTAGTGACGTTGTTGGCCTTGGAAGTATGAATCCCCAGGAACCTTTCATAATGCCCGAGGTCAAGGTCTGTCTCTGCCCCGTCCTCCGTTACGTAACATTCTCCATGTTCATACGGATTCAGAGTGCCCGGGTCGATGTTGATATATGGGTCGAATTTCTGGATGGTGACGCGGAGTCCCCTTGCCTGAAGAAGCTTTGCAAGAGATGCTGCGATAATCCCCTTGCCAAGTGAGGAAGCAACGCCTCCTGTAACGAAAATATATTTAGTATCCATAACCCGGAATTTTTCAAAACCGGGATACAAATTTAATCAAAAGATGCTGAACCAGCAAGACTTATGCGCCGTTTTTCTTTTCCTCCATTTGGGCCTGAAACTTCTTCTCGCCAATTATGACGGCCTTTCCCACAGGTTTTATGACTGTGTAAAGTCTGCAAGTCTTGCTTCGATTTGGCCATAACTGAGTGTACCTGCATGTAACAGTTCATGGGAAAAGCAGGAATCGTCTCAGTCGATGTTCCAGTAGGCGTCGTAGTAATCATCATCGTATTATGCCATACTCTCGCAATTTACGGGTTGAAGGATTTCCCGGAGACAAAAGTACATCCCCGTGACGAAAAGGAAGTTCGCCTTGTAGCTCATGTTATATTTGCTCAGTTAGAAACTCGGGCTAAACAGCGAAGTTATAAATACAGAGCAGTTTTCGATGAGTGAGGGAAACTCTCTATATCAGACCCATGCTTCATTGCCCACGCCTCCTTGGCAATATATAAAACACTTTCACTTTCATTGGCCCAAAAATCTTTTTCCTTTCCCTCGAGAACTCGTTTGAAAAACTCTATCCCGTGAATCATTGCCGTGCAACGAGCATACAAGAATGCATCATCTTCGCCTGGGTTCTTCTTAATGAATGAGTGAATATAATAGGGCTTGTTTAACAACGCCAGTAAATCTGCCAGCGTATCTTCAAATCTGAAAATCACCTCGTCCTCTTCTTGAGACAAGCGGCTAACAGCAGCGTTAGTATCAACTTCACACTCGTCAACTGGTCTACAAAGAGACATGATTTCCCAATATAATGGATCTTGCTGGGTTTCCGTCAATCTGACTCGATCCGGTCTGCCTCTTCGCTGATAAACAAAAAGAGCCACACCGGCTAAAAACAGGAGGATAATCAAAACGGTGTTGGAAGGCATAATTTTCACGATTGGGTTTCACTGGAATCTTGGCAAAGATAAAAAAATAATACTATTACCATATCCACCCCTGGCTCATACGTTTTAGCTTTTCTAGTGAACAATCCTTTCGCCTAATCCCTATATCAATAAATGTCCCAGAGCCACTGACTTTAAACCAATCCGAGTCATCAGTCACTGTAATGTGATAATGAAATGGGTGCATACTCTTTTCTAATAAGTATCCGGCAAACTCTCTGGCAGTCTTTTCGTCAATGGCAGACACAGCATTTGGATATAAGGATACCCTGACACTGAAAGGGCCCATAAGACTTCCAACGCCAATATAATTTACATCTAAATCCGACACCACCTCCAAACTGGCGAATTTTTTATAATCATTTATCAGATGCTCAATGCTGTCTT
This sequence comes from Firmicutes bacterium UBA3738, assembly GCA_002372505.1. Classification (GTDB taxonomy): domain Bacteria; phylum Bacillota; class Clostridia; order Peptostreptococcales; family Anaerovoracaceae; genus UBA3738. The sequence continues at coordinate 1,763 of DFGY01000042.1, read as the reverse complement.
TCAACGCATTAAGCGCAGCTGGATTTGCATTCTCGACAGCATTACATACTTTTCTGGATAGTTCTATTAACGAATACGAGCCATTGCAGTTCCAATCAGCAATCATATTGTTGAAGACAAAAGAGCACGGTTCTCCATCCATAACGGAAGGCGGATTCTGTGGAGATGACGTAGAAACTGCAAGGTTATACAGCCAAGACAATCTAGTGCAAACGGAACGATTAATAACAACCGAATAGCTCTTTGAATTCCTCAAGCGCCAGTTATCATCTTCATAACCAAGAGAGTACTTAGTAAGTGTGATTATAGATTTATTCAGATCAATCCTAAAACCCCGGCAATTGCTTTCATCGATAAATGCGCCATCACACAAAGACTCGTTATCCCCCAACACGGTCTTTAATTCCAACTGACGTTCTTGCGATATAGCATATTCTAAAGCATCTGCAGTATGCAGCCGATCCTGAGCACTGACAGTAAAAGTGTTAAGAATTACAATACAAAGGACAATTACAAAACTGTATCTCATATTATATCTATTCTATCGATCCATCAATCACCTCTTTCTCTTGGAACGCATACGAGGAATAAAAACAGTTTCGCCAGAAACCACGTATCCGTCATCAAAGAAGTCGAATACACCAAAAATAATGCCGATGGCATTATAGCCGCAAGCATTAACATAAAGAGAAAAAGGAGGGCCGAAGCTCTCCACGTGCTGCAGGAACGGAAGAAGGCTACTTTACTTGGTTCTAATCCGGACAGATACTACTTTCGCTTCCTGAGAGCGTCTATAGTAATACCGGACTTTCTAACTTCAACTTGAAGTTTCGTGCCAGCAGGAATAAAGCCGTTTTTTAATAGATTTCGCGGTGGCGGCTAACTAACTATCCCACAGCGCCTTGCTTTTGCCTGCATCATTTTTCGTGCAGGCAGATCTCCGAAGTACTTGACACTCAGCAAGATACCCGCCACCGCTCCCCAATGTATCATTTTAACATTGAAAACGCCTCCCCGTGGTAGGGGAAGCGTTCCATCTTATCATTTTGTATTAAGTTGTTATTGTTTCTTCTCAAAGGTGTAAATCTTTAGTCTATCATCGTAGCACATTACAACCCTCTTTACTCGAGGGTCAAGATATAGTCCTCGACTCTCGACAATCTCGCGTAACTGTTCGTCGGGAATTCGGCAGAACAAATGCATATACATTACATCTTCGCTGAAATCGAATTGAACTCCTTTGCTGCTATTGATGAATACAATCCACACCTTACCGCGTAGGACCAAACGAATGTAATGGTCAATCTTTTGAACGCGGACTCTCATACCTTCTTTCACTCGTTTGCCCCGTATCGCCTCAACATATCCGAGTGTTACATAAGTACAACCTGCCGCCTCAAGTATTGCACGCGTAACGGCTATGAAACGGTTTTCGACATCAAGATAATCCTCCATCGTTACGACCTTCCCTTCATACTCTTTCCCGATGTCGAAGAAACAAGTCCACTCATCCTTTTGGTAAGCACCGTTCTCATCGTAGTACTGCGGTTCGTATTTGACAATCTCGTGAGATGCCTTTTTAAAGCGAAAACTGTCAAATCGCCGTGTTATCAATTCTCTCTGTTTCATAATCTGCCATTCTTTGCTGATGTTATAATGACGCCCCTACGAATCACACACCTATCATTCCGATAGGGCTTGTTCTCGGAGATGTTGAGGTTCTTTAGGTAGGTGTATGAGACCCCAAGGGCATCCTTGTCCCA
>DFGY01000021.1 GCA_002372505.1 Firmicutes bacterium UBA3738 | reverse complement strand
AAAAAAGCATCCCAAAAAGAAGCGAACCATTCCGCACATGGATCATCCATGGAGAAAAGACAACTTTATGAAATTCGTAAAAGCCATGGAGGGTCATGAAGAAGATTGGGCTGCCTAGCCAGCACCATTCCTTAACGGCGTACCGGCTCCACGCTGTATGCAGGCAGAGGTTGTCAAGGGTGACCGCTACGCGGTCACTCGCGAAGCCCTTGACGAACCTGACTGCATGCAGCAAAATGACAACGCCTGTTAAGAACAAAACACCAGAATTCTGTTACGAAAACTGGTGCTTATGTTAGTTACTTTTTTAAGACATTTTCCTTTTTGCTTGACACAACTTTTTTTATTTTTTTTAAAGTTTTTTTCTTGTTGGAATTTCAACGCTTTTTGGCGTTAAAGCGATGGTGTGGAATCGGCGTCCTGAGCCTTCTCTTTCAAGGCTTCTTCACGACGTACTGTCCACTTATCAAAGAAGAGTTTTATAACGCCTGCAGCCGGTACCGCAAGTACCATTCCAAGCAGACCACCTATTCCGCCGCCTACTGTAACCGCCAGCAAAACGTAAAGTGGATGCAGCCCAGTTGAAGAACCGACCACCTTTGGATAAATAAGATTGGCATCCAGCTGTTGGATTACAAACAGCACGAGCACTGCGATAATTCCCTGCTTAAGGTCTGCTGTCATCACTGCAACCAGGAAAGAAGGAATCATTCCAAGAAGAGGCCCGAAGTAAGGTATGACATTGCATATGCCTGCGAATATTCCAAGGAACACTGCGAAACGTACTCCAACAACAGTCAGGCCTATAGAAGATAAAATAGCTATTATCATTGCATCAACAGCAATGCCCTTCACAAAGCTGGATAACACTGCGTCCACTTCGTGGAGATTTGAGTTCAGTCTGTTCTTGTATTTCGGAATAAGAATATCCAGCATCTTGTTCCAGAATTTCACGAGATTCTCCCTGTCCAGCAGAATGTATACACTGAATATTAAACCAAGAACGATATTAACAATACTGCCTACGACACTCAGTACGCTGTTTGCTGCCGATGCTGCGCTTAAGTTCTTCGTAACCCATCCGATAATGGAGTCCGCCAGATTCTGTACGCCTTTTGAGAACGCACCTTCCGGCAAGTTGGCCGCCCAATTCTTCAGGCTCTGTTCGTAGGACTGGAAGGTATCCAAAAGTGAGTTAAAATACTGTGGAATATTGTTTAAGACCACCTTGCCCATTATAAGTGCACCGAAGCCGTAAAGAATTGCAGCTATGATGATTATCAATAACAAATATGTAATTAGAACGCCGGCAATGCGTCCGAACTTTTTACCTTCCAGTTTTGTCTTGCGCTCCACCAGCCCTTCAAGAGGTTTAATCAGGTAGGCAAGGACAAGTCCTATAAAGAAGGAAGCGAACAGCCCTATTACCCAGCTGATTGCGTCGCCTACAGCAGGCACTACCGTCCCGATGTTCTTGATAACGAAATATATAATGTACAGAATCGTAGCCGTACATATTATAAATATAGAATAACGCGTCAGTACGCGGTCTTTAAAATACTCTTTAATCTTCTCTCTCATAATACAAAATTATATACCAGTTACCCGCCAGTGACAAGGGGGCCGTTACATAGGGACAGGCGTTACACGGTAGAAAGGTGGCAGTAGAAATTTCCCCTGTCACCTTTCAGATGAAAAAAACATGTGAGATGACAGGGGGACGGTTCTTTTGTCACCTTCTGCCAAAATACGGAAAAAGGTGACAAGAGAACCGTCCCCTTGTCACCTTTTTGATTTACACCAGTTCCAGGAATACTTCTTCTGCTGCGTCGCCTCTTCTGGGTCCCAGTTTGAGTATTCTTGTGTAGCCACCGTCTCTGTCTTCGTATCTTGGGGCTATGTCATCGAAAAGCTTTGCTACTACGTCTTCGTCGTATACGTAGGCAAGTACCTGTCTTCTTGCGTGAAGGTCGCCTCTCTTAGCCAGTGTGATCATTTTTTCAGCTCGTCTGCCTGCTTCTCTCGCTCTTGTCTGAGTGGTCGTGATTCTTTCGTTTCTCAGCAGGTCGGTAACGAGTCCTCTCAGAATAGCTTTACGCTGATCTGAGGTTCTGCCTAGTTTTTTATATCCCGGCATTACCGTTTCCTCCTTCCTAGTCGTCTGTTTCGCGAAGTCCAAGACCTAGCTCAGCAAGCTTGAGTTTGACTTCATCAAGACTCTTCTTTCCGAGGTTTCTGACTTTCATCATATCGTCCTCGGACTTATGTGTAAGTTCTTCTACAGTGTTGATTGCTGCTCTCTTCAGGCAGTTGAATGAACGAACGGAAAGTTCAAGTTCTTCAATTGTCATTTCGAGAGCCTTTTCCTTCTGGTCCTCTTCCTTTTCAACCATGATTTCCAGGTCTTCGGTGTTGTCCGTCAGCTGGATGAACAGGTTCAGGTGCTCCTGCATAATCTTGGCGCCTATTGACACACCTTCCTTTGGAGAGATTGATCCATCTGTCCAGATTTCGAGAATCAGTTTGTCGAAGTCAGTTACCTGTCCGACACGGGTATTCTCTACTGTGTAGTTGACCTTTTTAACCGGCGTGTAAATTGAATCTGTTGGAATTACGGCCAGCGGTGTGCTTTCGTCTTTATTCTGCTCTGCAGGTACGTATCCTCTGCCCTTGGCAAGAGTGATCTCCATTACCAGTGTTGCATTCTCTTCGAGAGTAGCAATGTGCAGGTCAGGATTAAAGATTTCCATATCCGCATCGCCGATAATGTCGGCTGCTGTTACTTCCTTCGGGCCGACTGCGTTGATGATTACCCTCTTTGTATCATCAAGACCGTCAAGTCTTACTGCCAGCTGCTTAAGGTTCAGGATAATCTCCGTTACGTCTTCCTTGACGCCGGGAATAGTCGAGAACTCATGAAGGATGCCGTCTATTTTTACCGATGTTACGGCAGCTCCGGGAAGTGAGCTAAGAAGAATTCTTCTAAGGCTGTTTCCCAGTGTTGTGCCATAGCCTCTTTCCAGAGGCTCAACAACGAATTTTCCGTAATTCTGATCATCGTCAGATGACAAGCATTCGATTGTCGGTTTTTCTATTTCTATCATTAATCAGCCTTCCTTTCTTCCAAATATTTAACATACGCTTCCTGCGTCGTTGGTCGCCACGGGCTAAAGCCCTGCGACATATGACGGCGCATTCTCCATTGCTCTGACTTCGCTTACGCTCGTCAGTCGCAAGGACGATATGCTGCTTATTTGGAGTAAAGTTCTACGATCAAGTGTTCAGCGATTGGCGTATCGATTTCTTCTCTTGTGGGAATCTGCAGTACTTTGCCTTCCAGCTTCTGTACATCCACGCTCATCCATGAAGGAACCGTGATCGTCATATCCTTAACTTCCTTGAACTTCGGTGAGTTCTGGCTCTTTTCCTTTACTGTGATCACATCGCCGGCTTTAACTGTGTATGAAGGAATGTTTACCTTCTTGCCGTTTACCTGGAAGTGACCGTGTACTACCAGCTGGCGAGCTTCCTTTCTTGATGAAGCAAATCCCAGTCTGAATACTACGTTGTCGAGCCTTGTCTCCAGCAGGATCAAAAGGTTTTCACCTGTGATACCCTGTTTTCTGGCTGCTTTATCGAAAAGATTTCTGAACTGAGTTTCCTGCAGTCCGTAGAATCTCTTTGTCTTCTGCTTTTCTCTGAGCTGCAGACCATAGTCGGAAGTCTTTGATCTTCTTCCCTGACCATTCTGCCCAGGAGGAAAGTTTCTTCTTTCAAGAGCACACTTCGGGCTGTAGCATCTTTCGCCTTTGAGGAACAGCTTCTGTCCTTCTCTTCTGCAAAGT
>DFGY01000117.1:2540-4796 GCA_002372505.1 Firmicutes bacterium UBA3738 | reverse complement strand
CTGAGGCTGGACGCCTTAAACGAAGAATTATCCGAGGCAAAAGAACAATTGACAAACTTTTATCAAAAGTGGTTGCAATAGAGTTTGTCGTAACTTATAATGGAAAAGTAACTGAATGGAGGTACAAAAAATGGTATTTGAAAAGATTAAAGCAATTATAGTAGAACAGCTGGGAGTTGATGATTCCAAGGTTTCCATGGATACTCACCTGATGAAGGACCTGGAGGCAGATTCACTTGACGCAGTTGAAATCATTATGGCTATCGAGGAAGAGTACGGAATCGAAATTCCCGATGAAGAGGCGGAAAAATTCCAGAAGGTGTCCGATTTGGTAGGATACGTTGAAGAAAAGAGCAAATAATATGCCCAAGAATACACAGATATCTAAAGCCGTCATAAAGAGATTGCCAAGATACAGAAGGTACCTTAAGGAGCTTATGACAGATGGAGTTGACAAGATATCTTCTAAGGAATTCAGTAAGTTAACCGGATATACGGCTTCACAGATCAGGCAGGATCTGAACAATTTCGGAGGCTTCGGTCAGCAGGGTTACGGATATAACGTAAAGGCTCTGTACGACGAAATCAGTGCGATCCTGGGTCTTGACAGAGAATACAAAATGGTGCTTGTCGGGGGAGGCAATCTGGGACAGGCTCTTGCAAACTACACTCACTATTCAAATATGGGATTCATAGTGGAGAGCATCTTTGAAGTAAATCCCAGACTCATAGGAATGCGCATTAACGGCATTAAAGTCAGGGATTATGAGGAACTGACCGCATATTTGGAAGAGAATAAGATTGACATTGGTATAATATGTACGACTAAGAACACAGCTCAGGAGGTCTCGGACAAACTGTGCAACGGCGGAGTCAGGGGAATATGGAATTTTACAGCCCTGGATGTAAATGTTCCTGAAGGAGTAGCTCTGGAGAACGTTCATCTGAGTGACAGTCTGCATTCACTGGCTTATTACATGGAAAACAAGTAGAACGCAAATAAAATAACCGTTTCCCTTTCGAGAAACGGTTATTTAAATACTTGTTTTGATTATGCCTGCTGTGGAGCGTCTACCGGGCAAGCACCTGCGCAAGCGCCGCAGTCGATGCATGTAGCTTCGTCAACTACGTGGATTCCATCTCCTTCGGAGATAGCGCCTACAGGACATTCACCTGCACAAACACCACAGTTGATGCATGAATCTTTAATTACATATGCCATAATTATATTCCTCCTTTAGTAGTAAGATATCTTGACAAAGAGAAGTATAACATCAGGCATACAAAAAGTAAAGGAAAGCCACGAAAAAAAGTCTAAATGGAGCCAAACGAGGTATAGATGATATGAAAGTGTACGCATTGGTTGGAAAGAGTGGAACAGGAAAGAGTTATCAGGCTATGCAGCTCTGTGAAAGAAGAGGCATTGAAAGCATGATAGACGACGGTCTGTTCATATATAAAAATAATATAATGGCAGGGTCCTCCGCAAAGGCGGAGCCGACAAAGGTTGGCGCCATAAAGGCGGCTCTCTTTACAAAGGATATAAGGAAGGCCGAGGCTGTAAGGAAAATCCGTGAAGTATCCCCCGAGTCTATTCTCATACTGGGCACGTCGGAGCAGATGGCAATAAGAATAGCGTCCAGACTGGAGCTGCCGGAGATAAGTGAGTTCATCCACATTGAGGACATAACCACTCCCGAGCAGATTGAAGCTGCGCAAAAGCAGCGTAAAGTCATGGGTAAACACGTTGTGCCGGCTCCCACGGCACAGCTTAAACGGCAATTCTCCGGGTATTTTATGGACCCATTACGGCTGTTCAGAGGTTGGGGCCCTCTAAAGGACGTGGAGGACGAACGTTCTGTAGTCAGACCCACCTACAGCTACCTTGGGGAATTCTACATTAATGAGAAAGCAATTTCGGACATCGTCACATACACAGCCAGGGAAATCCCCGAGATTATTGAACTAAAAAAAGTCGTACCGGAAAAGAAGAAGGACGGACTGACAATCCGCATACTCGCTGTCATGTCAAAGAACACCTCAGCAGTAAAGACAGCAAGCCTCCTCCAACGCAAATGCGCCAAACAAGTAGACAACATGACAGGCTTTAATATAGGAAGAATTAATATCGAGGTAAGAGAACTAAGATGAGCAACACATATAGATTTACAGTAAATCCCGACGACTTTAACTTAAAGCAGATATTCGAATGCGGCCAGTGCTTCCGCTGGGAAGGTGACAGGGGGACGGTTCTCG
>DFGY01000117.1:0-2437 GCA_002372505.1 Firmicutes bacterium UBA3738 | reverse complement strand
GAGAACCGTCCCCTTGTCACCTTTCGTATATCGGCACGGCCGGCGGTAGGGTTGCGGTGCTGCGTCTAGAGGGTGACGAGCTGACGGTGGAGGAGCTGATAAGTAAGGATTCTTCGGAGGCATTCTGGCGGGAGTATCTGGACCTTGACCGTGACTATGGTGCCATTAAAAAGAAAATTGCTACGGGAAGCCGTGTGATGGAAGATGTCATTTCCTATGGCAGTGGCATCAGAATTCTGAAGCAGGCTCCCTGGGAGGCGACTCTTTCATTTATTATTTCCCAGAACAACAACATTCCCAGAATAAAAAAGAACATCAGGCAGCTGTCCGAGCTTTTCGGAGAGAAAATTGGTGAGTATGAGGGGACTGCCTGGTATAACGTGCCTTCCCCGCAGGTGCTGGCAGGTCTGACAACGGAGGAACTGGCACCGGTGAAGCTAGGCTACCGGGCGAGGTACATTATTGAGTCGGCACAATGCGTTGCAGAAAAGGGCGAAGAAGTTCTCAGAGAAGATTTGGATTCTTTATGCGGGGTGGGGCCGAAAGTCGCAAACTGCATCAGACTTTTTGGCCTGCAGAAATTTGACAGTTTCCCCATTGATGTGTGGATAAAGCGCTTTATGACAGAGGTGCTGGATGTTTCGGATACAAGAGAAATGAAGAAATACGCCCATGAACATTTCGGGATTTATGGCGGTATCGCCCAGCAGTACATGTTTTACTTTATGCGGGAAAAGGGGTATAATTGAATTGTCGAAATTTCACGACAAAACATTTATATTAAGTATATAGTATGAGTTGATAGGAGAAGTAGAATGAAAAAGTTAATGATTTGTATCGCGCTATGTGTTGTTGCTATGCTGGCAGTAGTTGGTTGCGGACAGACTGAATCAGGTAGCCAGGCAGACTCAGGCAGCGCAGCAAAGGAAAGCGTTGATCTGGATTCACTGAAAACTCTTGGAGACGCATTTGCGATTGAGGCTGAAGAAAATCAGTCCGGGTTTACCGATAAGGTATATGTATACGCCTTCACTGTTGATGGAACAAACTATCGCGTAATTGCCGACATTCCGAAGGGGGTAAAAACTGACGCAGATAAACTTGACGACGGCAAGGAGGATTTCGAAGAAAAGAGCAAGGAACTCTTTGGACCTCTTGAAATTAGCAAGCGCGAGAATCTCAGCGAAATGACTCCCACGCAGGAAGAACTGGATAAGTATGTGGGCAAGACAGGCCAGGAACTCCTGGACGAAGGCTGGGTATTCTCAGCTTACCTTGATGATGAAAAAGCATTCTACATGGATTATGATTGGTATGAATGCAAAATAACATTCGATAAAGAAATAAAGTATGACCAGGATAACTTTGACGGAGAAAAGGAAATAAAAGATCTTAAGGTTAAAACCATCGAATATATCGGAATGGGAGACCCGACACGTATCGAAGAATAGAAGATGAAGCGTTTCACGGGGACAGGCTTTTTGAAACAGCCTGTCTCTTTTAGTTTTTTAAAATTTTTCGGCTAAGCCCCTTGACATTAAAGTTGATATGAATAAAATAGTATTTGGCACTCGGATAGTTCGAGTGCTAACAACGTAAAAAATATAATGAATATAAATGGAGGTAATTAGAAATGAGCTTTGGAATCAAACCACTGGCTGACAGAGTAGTCATCAAAAAACTCGAAGCTGAAGAAAAGACTGAAAGCGGTCTCATCCTGACAGGATCGGCAAAGGAAAAACCCCAGGCTGCAGAGGTTGTAGCTGTTGGACCGGGAACTGAAGATGAAAAGATGGTCGTAAAGGTTGGCGATCACGTTGTTTATTCACAGTATGCCGGAACAGAGGTTAAGTACGGTGGTGAAGAGTATACAATACTGAACCAGAGAGACATTCTGGCAACAGTTGACTAATAAAAGGAGGAATTTAAAATGGCTAAAGAATTACACTATGGCGAAGACGCCAGAAAAAAACTTATGGCAGGCGTAGATCAGCTTGCTGATACAGTAAAAATCACACTTGGACCTAAGGGCAGAAACGTTCTTCTCGAGAAGAAGTTCGGATCACCGTTAATCACAAACGACGGTGTTACAATCGCCAGAGAAATCGAGCTGGAAGACCCCGTTGAAAACATGGGTGCACAGCTGGTAAAGGAAGTTGCAACAAAGACAAACGACGTTGCAGGTGACGGTACAACAACAGCTACACTGCTGGCTCAGATCATTATCAAGGAAGGTTTCAAAAACGTTGCCGCAGGCGCAAACCCGATGATCCTCAAGAGAGGTATCCAGAGTGCTGTAGATGTAGCAGTTGAAACAATCAAAAAGAATTCCAAGGCAGTAAGAACAAAGGAAAGCATCGCACAGATCGCTTCCGTATCAGCTGCTGACGAAGAAATCGGCGGACTCATTGCCGAGGCTATGGAAAAGGTCGGCAAG
>DFGY01000022.1 GCA_002372505.1 Firmicutes bacterium UBA3738 | reverse complement strand
TGAGGATTTTGAAGCTTCACACGACATCATCGAAATAGGAGTCGCGCTGATCAAAAGTAATTCCGTAGGTAAGGCGTTCTTTGATGGATTGACTTCTGCTAAACCTATCCGCATACGCAAAAGACGTTGATATTCTTTGAAAGGAGACGGTGAATCATGTCAGACTCTATCACTTTATCACCAAAGCACGGTGTCAACCCGACCATGCCGATTTGCTTCTTCTGCGGCAAAGAGAAAGGCGAGATTGCTCTTCTCGGTAAACTCCCCGGAGATGCTGAAGCTCCTCGACATATGTGGATTCCGGGCGACTACGTACCGTGTGACGAGTGCCAGAAGAAATTTAGCACTGGTATTACCCTCATGGAAGTCGATGATGCTCCTATGTTTGACAATCAGCCTCCGATTACCGGAAAGCACTACCCCACCGGCCGAGTCGTTGTAATTAAGGAAGAGGCTGTCAGACGGATATTTACCGAGGATACAGCCAATGACATTATTAAACACCGCAAAGCCTTTCTCGACAAGGAATCCATGAACATGATTTTTAAATAAGGAGGAATTACATATGAAGGATTATTTGGTCGACGCTTTGATGAAGTGTTTAAATGAAGACGGCCTCTACTCTGTAGAAGAAATTACACATAAGACTATCTTCTTGGAACAGGACATGCCTATCACTTTTCTTTTAACGGCAGAGGACGTTGCGAAATACAATATGAGGAAAAAATATATCGAAGAAGCGCATTTGTCTAGTTTACAATATATGGCACTGGCGAATTGTAAAAGTGCGCTGCCTAAAAAGATCATCAAACCCAGATTTCCCGCCATCAAAAAAGTCCACTTCAACGACCCGGTCACCGTTGTTTTGTGGACAGACGGTACCAAAACCATCGTGAGGGCTGAGAACGAGGAGTACGACCCCGAGAAGGGTTTGGCTATGGCTATTGCCAAGAAGACGCTTGGTAACAAGGGCTCTTACTATAAGACCTTCAAGAAGTGGCTGCCGGAGGCGGTGGTTGACGAGGATAATGCGGCTAAGGAAGCCGTGAAAGCCATAAGAAAGCTCGGCCAAATCGTCGGACAGGGACTTCGAGACGGCCTTAGCGGATGCGGAGAAGAAAAGGAGGACGAGAATAATGATTCGAATTGAGAAGGTGTCAGTCACCGGGATTCCAGAGGCTATTCGAGGGATGCGTAATCCTATGAATAGCTGGGACAAGTCTGATTCCGGAATATGCAAGGGCGGCGACACCGGAATTGGGTGCGGAAACTGTGCCCTCAGTGACGCTTGCGCCCACGAATACGACAATGAGTACACTATCGGCAAGAATGACTACGCCCTTATGGAGAAGCTGGCCAAAGCCGGAACCTCTCACTCCAAGTATCGCCGTATGATGGTAGTGTACCTTGATATTACTGCACCATTGTACTGGTGGAAGGAATTCGATACGTACAAGGTTGGTACGGTAGCGAATTCCTGCTCCACCATGCATAAGATTCATGCGAAGGAGTTCACATTGGAGGATTTCAGTTGCGAGCATTTCGACGACCTGGATTCTGCACGTGGCTTTGATCTTCGTAATGACAGTGAGCTCTATCGGAATGACGTGATATGGGCGCTTACGGTTACCATCAATATCCTCAACAGAGCCCGAAACAGATTTCTCGAAACCAACGACAAGCGCTACTGGTGGCAGATGATTCAGCTCCTCCCCTCTTCTTACAACCAGAAACGGACCGTGATGCTTAATTACGAAGTTCTGGCCAACATCTACCACGACCGGAAGAACCACAAGCTGGATGAGTGGAGAGAGTTCTGCGAGTGGATTCGTGATTACCTGCCTTACTCGAAGCTGATTGTCGGAGGTTCCGCTGATGAAGAATGAGAAGAGCGCTTTTGTTTGTGAGACATGCGTTCATTCAGATGTATGCAAGTATAAGGAAGAGTTCGAGAAAGTAGTCGAGTCGGTTTTGTCAGCAAAGGTGATGGTTTCCGAGGAACCGATTACCGTAAAGCCAATTTCGAGCTATGATTGGTTAGGGGTATCTGTGACTTGCAAAAAGCATCTGTCAAGAAGTCTGCCACGCTTACCTTGATATTCGCACGAAAAACATCTCCCTTAATGGAGGTGAATATTATGAATTATAAGAAAGCTATCATCAGAGGCGTTTTGGAGTTAGACGGTATAGCGACAGATAATAAGCTCTCATTCTTCTGCGGCTATGCAGTTGCTGTACAAAACATGATTAAACATGACAGCAGCTTAACTGAAAAGCAAAAGACGAAAGAGCTTAAATTCCTGCGTAAGTTCTATTCCAACGCCATGGAAGTAATCGCTGACTAATAGTCACCGAATTGAAAGGGTCTGTGCCTAAACCGCACGGACTCTTTCTTTTTATATTTTCAAGAAAGGAAGTTTACTATGATCTACCGTTACTATGCCCTCGGAGGGCCCATCTCAACCGCCAGCGTTCCGAAAGGATTCGTAAACCATCATAGCTTTTACCAGGGAAGAATGTATATTCCCAGCATTGGCGAGATGGCCTATGGCTATGTAGACTATGACCATCCGGTTCAGCTGGTTGACAGGCAGAAATACCGTCTGAAGGAAGAATTCATGAATCCGAGTATGGCAATGGAGGTGTGCTGATAAATGGGAAAAATTGTAGTCATTAACGGTTATCCCAGAAGTGGCAAGGATACGTTTATTGATATTTGCAAAAAGCATGTTTCTGTGCAGCAGATCAGCATCATAGACCCTGTAAAAAGAATTGCGGAAGAATGCGAATGGCATGGCAGCAAAGATCCAAAAGACCGCAAATTTCTGTGTAGTCTTAAAGACTTGCTTACGGAGTACAACGATCTGCCCTTTAAAATTGTTTGCTACTGCGCTGAGGGGTTCTACGAAAATAGTCAAGATGATATTTTGTTCGTGACAATGAGGCAGCCGGAAGATATCGAGCGTTACAAGAGACTCTATCCTGAGGCCGTTACTCTGTTCATCGACAGACTGGACGCAAAACTGGAAAACAGTCAAGTAGATGACTCAATGAAAAACGATGCCGATGACGGTGTGGAGAACTACAACTACGACTATTATATTTCCAACAACAGCACTCTCGAAGAATTTGAAGAGGGTGCTGTTACGTTTTTAAAAGATTTGGAGGTTATGTAAAATGACTGGTAACGCATATCAGATTCTGGCAATGAGAACTTGCGCAATTCCATATGATAAGCCCCAGGATCGTCTAAGACACGCTGTGTTCGGTCTGAATTCAGAGGCCGGTGAGGTAGCAGGGCTCTTGCAGAAAGTTTATCAGGGTCACGAGTTTGATACTGAGCACATGAAGAAAGAGCTTGGCGACTGCCTTTGGATGATTGCAGAGGCTTGCACGGCACTTGGGTTGGACATGGATAATGTAATGAAGGCCAATATTGAGAAGCTGAAGGCACGTTATCCAGAAGGATTCGATGCTGAGCACTCGCTCCATAGGAAAGCCGGTGATATTTAATGAACTACCACAATATCACCACTGATGACATGAACAATGGAGACGGCCTGCGAGTTGTACTCTGGTTAGCTGGATGCAAACACCATTGCGAGGGTTGTCAGAACCCCTTGACGTGGGACCCGAATGGCGGATTGCCCTTCGATGAAAAGGCTAAGGAGGAGCTGTTTGAGAAACTCGATAAACCTTATATTTCCGGCATCACCTTCTCTGGCGGAGACCCGCTGCATTACCATAACTGGTTTGAAGTTCGTAAGCTTTGCAAGGAAATAAAAGAAAAGTTCCCCGGTAAAACCATTTGGATTTATACGGGATACACCTGGGA
>DFGY01000014.1 GCA_002372505.1 Firmicutes bacterium UBA3738 | reverse complement strand
CTTTTAAAGTGTCAAACTACCGAGCATGCGAGTGACATTTCGATTTGCAGATTAAATAAAAAAACATAATAATACAATACGAATTCTTTTATTACAGTAAAGCGTATGATACAATATCCCGAGCAATTGATGTGAAAGAAAGCGGAGGTTATTTATGTTCAGTTTTGACGAAATTCAGAAGGTTGACTCTGCACTGGCCATGGCCATGCAGGAGGAAATGGAGAGGCAGAAGTCCCATATTGAACTTATTGCATCGGAAAACATAGTAAGCCCGGCAGTAATGGCTGCCATGGGTTCCCACCTTACCAACAAGTACGCGGAAGGTTACCCGGGAGCCAGATACTACGGCGGATGCGAGCACGTTGATACAATTGAGGACCTGGCAAGAGACAGACTGAAGAAGCTCTTCGGAGTGGAATACGTAAACGTTCAGCCACACTCAGGCGCCCAGGCCAACATGGCGGTGTTCTTTGCGGTGCTCAATCCCGGCGATACAATTATGGGAATGTCCCTGGACAGCGGCGGTCACCTGACTCACGGCAGCCCGGTGAACATGTCCGGTAAATACTTCAACATGGTGCCTTACGGACTGAACGATGAAGGATTTATAGATTACGATGCAGTGGAAAAGAAGGCTCTGGAAGTAAAGCCGAAGATGATTGTCTGCGGCGCATCGGCTTACGCGAGAAAAATCGACTTTAAGCGCTTCAGGGAAATCGCCGACAAAGTAGGCGCAGTGCTCATGGCTGACATCGCTCACATTGCAGGCCTGGTAGCCACAGGGTGCCACGAGAGCCCCATTCCATATGCACACGTTACAACATCAACGACACACAAGACACTTCGCGGCCCCAGAGGCGGCATCATCATGTCATCAAACGAAGTGAATGAAAAATATAATTTCAATAAGGCAATCTTCCCGGGAATTCAGGGCGGCCCACTGGAGCACGTAATTGCAGCCAAGGCCGTATGCTTCAAAGAAGCCCTGGAGCCCAGCTTCGAGCAGTACCAGCGCCAGGTAGTAAAGAATGCGGCAGCACTTGCCGACGCACTTCTGGCCAAGGGATTCAACCTGGTATCCGGCGGAACGGACAACCACCTCATGCTCATTGACTTAAGACCCAAGGGCATCACAGGCAAAGAAGCGGAGAACCTTTTCTGGCAGGCACACATTACAGCCAATAAGAACGCCATTCCAAACGACCCGGAAAAGCCGACCGTAACCAGCGGCCTCCGCGTAGGAACGCCGGCCATCACAACCAGAGGAATGGTAGAGTCCGACATGGAACAGATAGCCAAAGCCATGAACATACTGGCCACAATGAGAGAAGCCGGAATCGACAAAGCCAAGGCCATCGCCACAGAACTCACAAACAAATATCCAATCTACGAATGATAAAAAGGTGACAAGGGGACGGTTCTCTTGTCACCTTTTGACATGTTCTGGCAAAAGGTGACGGGAGAACCGTCCCCCTGTCACCTTTACTCGATAGGAAATACAATTTTAGTTAGAAATCTTTCCGGTTGATTGCCGAGTGCTGTTGGCCCCTCCAGCCAGATAAAACGCAATGGACCCGTTACAGTTAAACCGTTCTCTTTGACATAGGTCTCTAATTCTTTTATGGGGAATACCAGTTTTTCATATGGACCGCGGAATGTCAGACCTACTGCAGCAGTCTCCTCCAGGACATAGCGATTCGGTCCATCATAATCATCATTCATGGCCACCAGATTCAAAACAGTATATCCCGCAGGGCTCATTTCAAGTAATAATGACGCAAGCGAAGGCTTGTCAGTATTTTTAATATGACTTTTATTTGTGCTAATGGCGTTAATGAATGTCTGCTTAAACTCGCCGGCAATTTCAAAAATGTTGTCGCTCTGAGCTCTGCCGGAATAGAATACCTGTTTTGGCAGCACCGTATATTCTATTTTGAATTCAGGACTATTCTCATTGCTGTGTTTACGCTGCTTTAAGTCGCTTATCCTGTTATCGAGCTGCTCGCGGAGAGTTTCAAATCTTTTTATATAGATATCGATTTTTGAAGAGTCGTTAAAGTACTCATTGATCTCTTTCAGTGATAAACCCAGGGCTTGCAGTGTCTTCAAGGCATTAATTCTCCGGATATCCTCCGGAGTGTAATACCGGAATCCGCTTTGTTCGTTTTTGATGATCGGAGATAAAATCCCTGCTTCTTCATAAACCAGAAGAGCTTTTCTTGTTACATCACAGATCTTTGTCACTTCTCCTATTTTATATAGGGTATCAGAATCGTTTTCTTTTCTTTTGCCCCATTGCGCGTATGAAGTATGGTAATTATGGTCCATCATATTCCTCGAAAAAAGTGTTGACTTGCACCATAAGGTACGATTTATACTCATATTATAGATGGGCTCAAGTAAATATGCAACGAGGGGGTCAGAGCATGAAAACAAAAAGGTAGCAACAGTATCCAAGAGCGGCAAGATTACCGCTAAGAGTAAAGGGTCCTGCTACATATATATATTTGCACATAACGGTGCATCAAAACGAATCAAGATTACAGTCAGAGGTACTGTGACGGTGAGGTTTCTGGACGGGGCGATGAAGGAAATTAGAATATAGAGGGTCAAATTACACTTTCGTGCGTTTTAGACAACGTTCATGCAAGTTTAATATCATTCTTTCAAATTGTATGTTAGGATGTACATAATCAATGACGAGCAGAAAGTTTGCCGGAGATTGATGTGACACTAATCTGCCGCATTGTTTTTCGGCGTTTTTTAGTGAGTAAAAAGCATTTGACAATATGAGGGGTTTGATTAAGGGTAATAAGGAAGGAGATAATTAAGTGCAAATAAGAATTGTAAAAGATAACAGAATATGCACTGTCATTACGATACTGATATTCCTGTTCGCCTTGGCATCAGGCTTTGAAGCAGCTTACGCTGCGGATAGTCCGGGAAGTGTGTCATCGTTAAAATTGACAGTCAGCGGGCAGCCCAAGGCGGTGCTGAAATGGGATGAAGCGACAGGAGACGCAAACGGCTACACCATTTTACGCAACAACAAAGCAATAGTGCGTTTACACGGAAAGAATGTCACATCGTATGTTGATGAGAGCCTGAAACCCGGCAACTCATACAGCTACGCAGTCGTACCCCATTACAAAGATGACAGCGGAAATGTGACTCTCGGCGAACCTTCGCCTTCCGAAAAGATCCTGAATGGATATACATATCGAAAGGAATCAAACGGAAAAGCGACGCTTACCGGCTTTACCGGTCGCGGAGATACGACCACGCCCGCGAATATAGACGGCGTAGATGTCACAAGGATAGGCGATAGTTGCTTCCGCGGGAATGTATGGCTCGATAAGGTGGTCGTTTCGGAGGGTGTCGACTACATAGAAGATTACGCATTCGAAGCCTGCAGCATGATGAGCGCTGCGACGCTTCCGGATTCTCTTGTAACGATAGGCGAAGGAGCCTTCAACGGATGCATGCAGATGAAAAGCTGCGAGCTGCCTGGCGGCGTTACGGATATAGGCAGGGGCGCGTTCTTGTGCTGCGGCAAGCTGACAAGTGTGGATTTGCCCGAGGATCTGAAGAGCATAGGCAAATTTGCCTTTGCCGGATGCGAGGGTGTGACCGCCGTGACATTCAAAGGAGATAACCTGACCGAGATCCCGGACAGAGCTTTTTATAAATGCATCAAGCTCAGAGCTATCGTGCTCCCGGATTCAATCGAGAGCATCGGCAAGAGAGCGTTCTCAGGATGCGAGAAATTAGAAAATTGCGATTATCCTGATACGGCATCCCTCGGGGAATACGTATTCGAAAACACCCCTCTGGATCCGGCGCCGGGAGGAGACGACTCAAACAGCGCTTCAAACACGGACAGCAGTTCAACTGATCCAAAGCCGATGGTATTAAAAACACACAGCTATGAATCCCTGGCAGATGGCGGCATGTTCGACGCGAGCAAATTCAATAGCTATCATTCCATACATGACAGGTATTATCAATGGATCAAAGAATATTACAAATATAACAAAGATAATTTCCCTGTGTATCCCAGAGCCTTTCCGTATATATACATGTATATGGGCGCGGATCATTATCGCCAGATGACATCCGCTATTAACGGTGACGCTTACAAAACAGAACAGTCAATAATCATGTCCGGGGATGATTACGTTGAGATGTATCTGATGATAGATCACGGACTGTTTGCCGAATTGTCGCGGGGACGGATGCCGGAAGATCTGCTGCTGTACAGCGGCATCACACCCGAGAGGGTTTCCGCTTTTGCAGGTAGGTATGAGAAAATTTCCGGCGCGATCACAGACGAGCTTCGAGACCAGATCATCGGCCGCATCGGGAAAGAATATGAAGAGCCGGCCATGATGAGTGCCACGGGTAGCATGAGAGTCGCCTTCGATTATTCAGACGGCGACTACGGATCGAAGACGGTGGTCATGATATATGCATCAAAAGAGGCCATAAACGAGCTCGGCTCGATAGCCATCGAGAGGATAGGCATGTGTGCGGGCAATGAGGAGATACTCCTGAATGGGAATGCAAGGCACAGGATACTGGATGTAGGAATAGTCAAGGAAACCATAACCGAGATCGATCCCGATACCCATGAGATCATCGACAGAAGAGAAGGCGAGAGCCGGACCTATATAAAGATAGAGCTTTTGGGAGGACAGGAGGGCTCACCGGAAATCGTGAAAGAAGAGGTTGCTCCATCGGAAGAAGAGGACCCAATTGCAGTTACACCGACGAAAACAAAAGATGTCCCCCAAAAAATTGAGATCAAAAGACCTAAAGAAGCGAAGATCAAAAGACCTAAAGGAACGAAGATCAAAAGCCTTAAAAGAGGCAGAGGATCGGTGACGGTCAGGTGGAACAAACAGACAGCGAAGGTATCGGGCAAACGCATTGCAGGCTATCAGCTGCAACTTGCGACCAATAAAAAGTTCACCAAAAACAAAAAGAGCGTAACTATCAAGAAATATAAAACAGTAAAGAAGAAAGTTACCGGTCTGAAGCGTGGAAAGAAATATTACCTGCGGATACGAACATACAGGATCGATAATGGTAAGAAGATATACTCCCCGTGGTCAGGGATTAAAAGTATAAAAACCGGGAAATAAAGGAGGTTATGCATGAAAAGAGTTAAAAGAAAAGTACTGGCCATACTGATGTCGCTGGCGATGGCATTCACCATGATGCCGATGATGGGAACGGCGGTTTATGCTGCAGACGATACCGATGAACCTGTGGTGGTAATGGCGGGTAACAATGCAGAAGTTGGCAACGTAACAGTAGAAAATCGCGGAAAAGCCGTGGAGGCCCACGGAAGCGATGGTCAGACCGCATCTGCGAAAGTTAACGGTAATGTCGAATTAACAAATGAAATTAGGGATCCAAACGCAATCGGTGTCATCGCACGTGCCGATACGAAAGGCAGCGCATCTGTGGATGTATCCGGAAATGTTTTGGTAGCAGCGCCTGATAGTGCAGTAGGTATTTTTTCTGCCGCCGAGAAAAAATCAGATTATGCCGAGGTCAATGTTGTAGGCGACGTTACGACATTAAGTCATGGAGGCGCTGCGCATGGAATCAATACGACAGACGGGAACGTTACGGTTGACGGCAATGTTTCGGCAAACGGTAATAATTACGCTATGGGTGTAACGGCGGTGTCACAGAACCAACCAAGCAGCACTATCATTAAAGGAGGTCTTTCTGACGAGGGACTAGGTGTGCAAGCGGCCGCTATATCGGCAGAGGATGAAACCGGAGATCTTACCTTTACGGTTGGCAAAGGCGGTATAACAGCAGTCAGTATAGGTGATGCCGGTATACCTGGTATTATGCCGATAAGCACAGGTTTAATGGTGAATGACGGATCCGGCAAATTGAGAGCTGACATTCAAGCTGACATAAAAGCGTCATCAGACATGAAGCAATCGACTGCCCTATGGATTGGGGGATGGCACAGTGAAAATCATGGGGACGATCCGGCGGGAACGCAAGACGTACGTGTGCATGGAAATCTCATTTCCGATGAAAGAGGTATTTTCTTTATTGAATCTGATTTTTCGGTTCCGTCAGTAACAGATGTTCTAATCGAGAATGAAATTAAGGCAGATAAGGTCGGAATATTGGTTTATAAACACCACGCGGAGCTTCTTTTACCTGACAACGACGCAAGGCATATTGATCCGACAAACAAGGTAAACCTGACTGCATGGAAAATAAAGACAAACGAAAATGGAAACGTCGCGGAGTATTATACGGAAAACGAAGGTAATGTGCTTCCTGAAGGCATTTCTCCTACCGGCGTAGACAGAGATTTCGAAAAGAAGATCAACTACATCATCAGGACAGAGAAACCTGCAGGAGGCAATTTCAAAGTTCTTGATGCCAACGGCAAGGCCCTATCTAAATCCCATGGCTACGATGTGGCACATGAAGGCGAGAAAGTAATACTGAAGGCTGACGCAGGTTATCAGATTACAGCTGCGTATAACGGCACGGGAGAAAAGACGCCGCTTCAAAAAGATTCGAATGGCGATTACTATCTGGTAGTTCCTAAGGGCGGCGGGGTAAATCTGTCGGCGGAAGTAGAAAAAGCTAAAACTCCGACGCCGGAACCTAAGCCCGAACCAAAACCAACACCAACTCCAACACCGGAACCGACACCTGCGCCGGTCAAGGTCAGCGGAAAGCTTCTCCCAAAGATAGTGGCAAAGAAGAAAAGCATCACCATCAGCTGGAACAAGATCCGGGGTGCAGCCGGCTACGACATCTTCTTCGCTCGCTGTAATCATAGCAACAAGAAGATCGTCACAAAAAAGGCAAAGACAATCAAGGGAAATAAAACCTTCAAGTGGACAAAGTCAGGGCTTAAGAAAGGCACGGCATACAAGGCCTATGTCAGAGCCTACGTCACGAAGAACGGCAAGAAGACCTACGTCAGCAAAAGCCCGATCATGCACGCCTACACCGGAAACGGTACCAAAAAATTTACCAATGCAAAGAGCGTAAAAGTCAACAAGACGAAGGTGACGCTAACGAAGGGCAAGACATTCAAGATCAAAGCCAAGGTAAAGAAGATAAGCAAGAAGAAGAAACTGATGCCAAAGAGCCATGCAGCAACACTGCGATACATGACATCAAACAAAAAGATTGCAACAGTATCCAAGAGCGGAAAGATAAAAGCCAAGGCCAAAGGCACATGCTACATATACGTCTTCGCACACAACGGCGTATCAAAACGAATCAAGATTACAGTTAAGTGATTAGAATGAAATCTGAAACCCGGGGACGGTTCTCTTGTCACCGTCCCACTGTCACCATCGTTGAGGAATCATGCGGAATCGAGTATAATGATGGCATGATGAGCAAATTAGAAAACCTGATAAAAGAATACAGAGAACAGGGAATACAGGATCAAATCGATTATGATAAGCTGTATCTCTATTCAATTATCACACACTCTACTGCAGTCGAAGGTTCCACCGTGACTGAGATTGAGAACCAATTGCTGTTTGATGAGGGAATCAGTCCGAACAAGCCCATTGAAGAGCAATTCATGAATCTGGATCTTAAAAATGCGTACGAGCAGGGTTTTGAGTATGCCGGAGAGCAGCAGGAGTATAGCGTGGAAATGCTATGCGCGCTTTCAGCGCTAGTCATGAAAAACACCGGAAGCGAGTATAAGACTATTTCCGGTGATTTTAGCAGTGCAAATGGTGAACTTAGGCGTATTAACGTTACAGCCGGTAGAGGCGGGAAAAGTTATATGGCATGGCAGAAAGTCTCCTCAAAACTTGAGGAGTTCTGTGAATGGCTAAACTCGGAAAGAAAGAATCTGGCAAAAAGTGATGCGACTAAAATATATCAGTTAAGCTTCATGGCTCATTACAATCTGGCAACTATCCACCCATGGGTTGATGGAAATGGAAGAATGCCGAATAGATTATATAAAGAGTTTGTCTGAATCTCAGGGTGTTGGGAATGAGGAAGAGTTTCTTGATTTTATCTAAAGAACCTACAAAGAATACTCCCTCTTCTATAAGGGGGAGATGAATTTGCCTGACGGGCAGTATCATCAAATATATTCTACATAAATGGACTGATAATGTGAAGAAAAATGATATAAATATTACGAAACAAAAAATACAAGCAGGAAAAAAGATGTCAAGCAAAAAGGAAAATGTCT
>DFGY01000064.1:5920-6682 GCA_002372505.1 Firmicutes bacterium UBA3738 | reverse complement strand
CATTTCTTCTACGCAGGTATAAATGGTTTTGTTCTCAAAGGCTGCGGTCCACTTGGTTCCCATGTTGAAGAGCAAGGCGTAGGGCAGAATATCCATACCGTAACCGGGGTCTTCTTCTGAAAGCCGCTTCAGCCGATCCCATTCAGATGTTTCTATGAACTATCTAAATCCCAGAATCTGGCCGTAGAGACGGTGGTTGACCCGGCGTTCCATGAAAAGGATGCACGGGATGCAGATGAGAAAGCAGATTGCAAACAGGCATGTGAACAGCAGGCCGTTATGCAGCCCCAGCAGAACGAGATGCACAGCCAGGCATGCCGCAATAATTACAGTTCCGCCGATTATCTCGAATCGATCATGCTTGGAGCGAAAACCCAGGGCTCCATTCTGCAGAAGAGACAGACCCACGAACAGGACTATCCCCAGCAGTAAAGAAATCGAAACTTTCACATCCGAAGTGACTTCGATAACAAAAACAGAAATGATGAGGAGCGCCATGGCGGTGAGAGTCATATACATGGAGTCATCTTTCACCACTGCATTCTTTCCGATGAACCTCTCACCAACCTTCTCCTGTAGTTCTCCCTTGTGCTCACTGACTTCCGGGGGTAGATGATCAAGCCATATAGAATCAGAAGAGGCAAACAGATCATTGAAGAGGAAGGTCTGGTGCGTCGGAGCATGGTCCGGAAGCACTCCGGTTCTGAGCATACCAATCCGGTCAGCCTCATTCCTGACCGACAGAATACCCTTTGATACCCA
>DFGY01000064.1:0-5851 GCA_002372505.1 Firmicutes bacterium UBA3738 | reverse complement strand
AAGCTGGGCATAGATCCCCCGATCTGAGATAGTAGCAATCTGGGCATACTCCATTTCCAGCGGGTCAAGACCCTCCGGAGGTCTGGTAGTGATTGTCGATATTGTTTTCTTATCTCTGCCGAAGATGCACCACAGTATATTTAACAGTATTGCGCATCCCGGCATGACTAACCAGATCCACATATCTATAACTCAAAAATCCTTTCACTCTTCGTTACTATCATTCTGACATTATTATATAGCAATCATCGCTCTGATTCAAAAAAGCAGTTTGATATCGGTGTATCGCATTGTACATATTAGTGTTGTTCTTTATCCGTGCCCCTTTTACACCTGATTCATGCCACTTTTGTGACCAAGTTTGGTGTCAAAAAGGGCATGGTTTCCAAAAATGACAGCCGGCCGGGCAACATCCCCCTTTGATGAGCGGCTACCGTTCTTTTTCTACTGCTGGCTTATTCCAACATTTTTCCTGTGTGAGAGGAAATGTTGGAAATGTTGGTGTAGCAGAAGGCCCGGCGGGACCTGGACGCTCGGTTTATTCCAACATTTTTCCTGTGTGAGAGGAAATGTTGGAAATGTTGGTGTAGCAGAAGGCTCGGCGGGATCTGGACGCTCGGTTTATTCCAACATTTTTCCTGTGTGAGAAGAAATGTTGGAAATGTTGATGTGATGAAAGGCCCGGCGGGACCTGAACCCGTGTCCCTTCTACTGCCGACCCGTGCCCCTTCTACTGCCGGTTCATGCCCCTTTTATGACCGATATTGGCATCAAAAGGGGCATGGCTTCCAAAAATGACAACCGGCTGGGCAACCCGACATACATATCTTTGGCATGCATATCTTTAATTAAAAGAAAAAAAGTGTGGTATAATGTTCCCAGTATGAAATAAGGAGGGCGCCGTAGATTACCATGGAAACATATCGGATATTGAAAAAGGTTGTGAGAGCAACAGGAATAAATCGGGTAATTCTAGTATTTGTGGCTTTTTTCCTGATTAGCGCACTTGTAATAAAGCTGACGGAACCAAGCATAAACAATTATGGCGATGCGTGCTGGTATTGTTTTTCCGTAATATCTACCTGCGGGTTCGGAGATGTGGTTGTTACCACCGCACCGGCCCGGATAATGTCGGCTTTGCTGTCCATATATGCGGTTGTGATTATTGCCATGCTGGTTGGTGTTGTGGTCAATATCCACAGCAAGCTTATAAAGCTACGCATGAAGGAGACTTTGCCGGAGGTCATGGATAAGGTGGAGCATCTGACGGATCTGACAGATGAGGAGCTGGAAGAGGTGGCTCAGCATGTACAGAAAATAGTACTAGCACGAGGTGAGAGAGCAGAAAGTAAATAAAGGCCGGTAGTCAGTAAAGAAAGCAAATGAAGAATATATTAAAGATTTTTAGAAGCGATCTTCGTGCCATTTACAAATATTTTTTCGTCATTGTGATTGTCATCTCCATGGGGGTGCTTCCGTCTCTTTACGCACTGATAAACATATATGCCAACTGGGATCCTTATGCCGGCATGGGAAATGTGCAGGTAGCCCTGGCATCGGAGGATGAAGGAATAAAGCTTAAAGACGGAACCCGGGCGAACAGTGCCGACGAAATAATTGAAGATGTAAAGGACGATAAGGACATTGCATATAGACCTCTAAACGACCCTGAGAAGGCAATAGAAGGCGTTCGCTCAGGCAAGTTTTATGCTGCAATAATTTTTGAAGATGGCTTTACCTACGACATGTATCACTTCGAGGAAGCCGTAGGCCAGGAACAGCCCAGGCTCACCTACTATACCAACATTAAGAAAAACCCCATTACCAGCATGATTACGGATCAGGTTGCGGAAGATATACTGGGGGATGTTAACTCAAGGGCACTGAGAAGCATGCTTACCGAGTACTTTGGTGACGGAAAGGATGCTCTTGAGAGCATAGATACAGAGGAAGCCGTAGACACTGCCATAGAGCAGCTTACCGGGACCAGAGACGCAGTTCACGACTATAACGAGTCCATTACTCAGATAATGGCAGCCAAGGGCGGTTTTAAAACTGCTCTTGAAAATGCCAAAGACAGACTGGACAAGGGCAAAAGTCAGGGACGCTCCGACATAGAGGCGGCGGAAAAGGAACTGGAAAAGGCCAAGGAAACAGTTAAAGAAGTTTCGAAAACCATAAACGACAAAACAGGAGACCTAAAAAAAAAAAGATAGATAATCTTGCCGGTCAGGTGAAGAATCTCACCGCTAACTCCATCAGTGATGAGGCAGCGGAAAAGGCTCTCGGCAAGGCAAACCGGGTATTGACAATTCTACAGAAGCTAAGGTCAATACTACCGGAGAAGCCTAAGACCACGGCGGTACGCATATCTGCCGATGCAATGGATGTAATGATTTCATCCACGGAGCGCATTGTAAAAATGCTGAGCAGCGATCCATCCGATAAGCAGATTGCCACAGATGCAGAAGCCCTTAAGGAGCTGTTAAATGAAGATATGGTGCCCAGTCTTAAGCTGATGTTCTCTGATATTGAAAACTCCCTTGAAACAACCAAGCCAATCCTGAACTCAGCGGGAAGCGTATTAGGTGATGTAGAGCCTGTCCTTAAAAGTGCCGGCTCTGTATCAAGCAGTCTGGATTCCTCCGTGGAGGGACTCCAGGGCATGCTTTCGTCTCTGGAGGATAAGCTTGATAATATTATTACAAAAGTTGAAGAGGCAAAGGGCAGCGAAAAGGCAAATGTGCTGGCAAACCTTCTGGGCAACACTCCGGAGCAGTACACGGATTTCTTCGTTAACCCTGTGAAAATAGAAGACACACAGTTTTTCAAGGCGGAATCCTACGGTGCGGCTATGACTCCATTCTATACAATCATCGCACTTTGGGTCGGAGGGGTCATGCTGGTTACTCTTATGAACTCCACCGTAAGCCGGAAAAAGTACCCGGGTATTACAGAGGCGGAAGGTTACTTCGGAAGGTATTTAATATTCTTCCTCATAGGGCAGATTCAGGCTGCCGTAGTTGTGGCGGGAGACATTTTCCTCCTGGGCGTGACTCCTGTTCATCCTTGGCTCATGTGGCTGTCAGCATCTGTGACAAGCATGGTATTCGTGGCGCTGATATATGCCATTACGTTGGTGTTCGGTGACATTGGCCGGGCCCTTGTTGTGGTAATAATGTTCATTCAGATTGCCGGGTCCAGCGGCACCTATCCTATAGAAATACTTCCGGGTATATTTGAAAAAGTATATCTGTTCTTCCCATTCCCATACGCCATTAACGCTATGCGTGAGGCTATTTGCGGAATGTACGGAAACAATTATGTAATACACTTAGGGCAGCTGATGATATTCTTCATTGTTGCTGCTGCCCTGGGCATCCTTGCGAGAAAGCCATTCCTCGGGGTGCGGCAGTTCATGCAGGATAAGATGAAAGAAACGGAGGTGATGTAAATGGATAATCTCCGTGCAAAGAACAAGAGACGCATAAAGATAAGCGGCATCGTGCTGGTCATTTTACCGGTGGTACTGGGTTTCATAAGATGGCTGACGGATAGCGATAAAACAGTGTTCCTGATTATCTGGATTATGTTTATGTTCCTCATTGCGGTCTATCTGGTCAGCATTGAATATCTGGAACATTACTTAAAAAACAGAGGAGGGCGCCAATGAAGAACATTCTAAACATAATCCTCCACGATTTTAAGCGCCTGACTGCCAGCATGGTTGCGCTGGTCATACTTATGGGAATAATTGTGGTGCCATGCCTCTTTGCATGGCTGAACATACTGTCAAACTGGGAT
Source organism: Firmicutes bacterium UBA3738 (assembly GCA_002372505.1). Taxonomy (GTDB): domain Bacteria; phylum Bacillota; class Clostridia; order Peptostreptococcales; family Anaerovoracaceae; genus UBA3738. The sequence goes on along the minus strand of DFGY01000064.1, from coordinate 2,047 downwards.
CCCTTTGAGCCGGAATCCACCGGCAGAATCCCCGTTGCCGTAGCAACGGAGGACGAGGGAACTGAAATGCTGGGAATGAACATCAACGTAGGAGAAAAATTCATCGATGTAGTAAACGGCAACGATATGATTGGATGGGATACTAGCCAAGGAGCAGATGACGCAGTGAAGGGCGTCCAGGCAGGAGACTACTATGCAGCCGTTATCATTCCATCGGATTTCAGTAAGAATATGCTGAGCTTTGCCTCGGGTCAGATTGAGCGCCCGAAGATACTCTTCTACGAAAATGAGAAAACAAATGCCATTGCACCTAAGATAACCGGCAAGGTGCGGACCGTTCTGGAAGATGAAGTAGGCAAGGCCTTTGTGGATACTCTCGGCAGATACATTACAGAAGCAGCCAATGCGGCGAAGGCAAACGGCCTGGATCCTCAGGTGGCATTCGGAGACATTAGCAATGCCATGAATGATTTAAGTACAAATCTTGACAGCAGCGTATCTGTCCTCAGGTCGGCTGCGGGATTGTCTGAGGCGGCAGGCAGCCTGCTAAATGCAACAAATGACTTAATTGACAGCTCGGAAGGAACCCTTGAGCTAGGGGAGCAGATTCTGGAATCTCTGGGTGAAAGAGTACCCGAAAAGGTAGATGTTCCTTCTGTGGAGAAGGTACTGGGTAATATTAATTCCCTTCTGGAGACTGACCTTGAGGAAATCGAAAATGATTTCCGGCCGGTACGGAATAACATACAGAAATTCAACCAGTTCGTCGAAAAGAAGCTGGAACGCCGGAAAAGGGCAGTTACCCGCATGAAGTCATCGACGGATAAGATTGCCAAGAAACTAGAGGGAATGAAGCTGACGGGACTTTCCTCAAGATTTTCCCATATATCCGGTAAGCTGGGAAGCATAATCGAGAAGATAAACAAGCTGGAAACAGCCAAGGAAAGCAATTGGGCAGACATGAAGAGCATTGTGGGTGAAATACTTTCAGACACCGACGCTGCCAAGGAATCCCTTGAGGGCATTGCATCGGATGTGGATAGTAAGCTGGACAAGAAGCTCAATGAAGCGGTGGCTGATGCCAGAAATTCCATTGCCAAAACAAGTTCATCCCTATCGGGAATATATGGAGACATGACTACTCTTGGAGACGCCTTAAGCAAGTCTGATAGCTCCCTTAAGTCACTGGAAAAGGGTCTGTCGGAAACGGCGTCCACTCTCATTTCACTTCAGAGTGGCTCGAAGAATCTGGCAAAGCTCTTCGATAATTTTGCAAACAGCGAGATTCTCAGCGATGTGAATCATCTCATGACAAACGATGCAGCGGTAATAGCTGAAAATATGGCGTCGCCTATTAAAATGAAGACTGAAAAGATCTTCCCGGTAGATCATTTCGGCGGAGTCATGGCTCCCTTCTACAACGTCATAGCTCAGTGGATCGGCGCGCTATTTGCTGCGGTCATGCTGAGAGTGCACGTAAAGAGAAGGGAAGAGCTGGGGCAGATTAAGCTCCACGAGGCTTTCTTCGGAAGGTATCGCCTGTTCATGATGATAGGACTGGCTCAGGCCCTGCTCCTTTCCATAGGAGAGCTGCTCTATGTGGGCATTCAGTGCCTCCATCCATTCCTGTTCATTCTGGCGTCCTGTGTGAACAGCATTGTGTTTACACTGATGATTTATTCCTTCGTCTTCGCCCTGGAGAACATGGGTCTGGCGGTCAGCGTCATTCTCATGATAGTGCAGGTAGCCGGAGGCGGTGGCACATTCCCGGTAGAGGTACTGCCGCCGGTGTTCAAGGCCATATACGCCTTCATGCCATTCCCCTATGCCATGGATGCCATGAGAGAATGCATCGGCGGAATGTATGGAAACACCTATGTACGGTGCCTCGGAATCCTTCTTCTCTTTGGACTGGGGGCGGTTATCTTCGGTCTGCTGCTCCATAAGCCTATGAGGGGAATGATTGAGAAGGTGGAAGCGAGCAAAGAGGAAAGCGATGTCATGTTATAATTTGTAAATTACACCCATCTTTGACAGTTTTAGGTCA
>DFGY01000001.1:4606-7578 GCA_002372505.1 Firmicutes bacterium UBA3738 | reverse complement strand
CTTACCTGTTCCCGGAGGACCTACGAGAAGTATGCCCTTGGGAATTCTTGCGCCCAGACTGTTAAATCTTCTCGGGTGCTTCAGGAAGTCTACAACCTCTTCCAGTTCTTCCTTTTCCTCATCCAGGCCGGCGACATCGTTAAAGGATATCTTCCTTCCATCGCCGTCCTTCTGCATTTTAGCCCGGCTCTTGCCGAACTGCATGGCCTTGCCACCGCCGCCTTGCTGGTTCATTATCATAAACCAGAATACTACCAGGACTATTATCATAATAAGAGTCGGCAGCATGGAAATATACCACGGCGTCTCATGAGGTGGTTCATTGGTGACTTTTACTATTTTCTGTTCCTGCTGTTTGTACAGATATTCAGTGTTCAGCCAGTTAATATCCAGGGCTGAACTGGCATAGGTTTCGTAAGTTTTGCCTTTTTTCGTTTTACCTGTAAGCTTCAGCTCGTCAATTGTTACTTTGTTAAAGTTCTTATCTCTGACGTGCTTTGTAAATGTTGTGAATGTGACCTCTTTAACCTCTTCATTTGGCGTTCTGTTGTACAGATATGCCATTGCGAGGACCAGGCCAAATATCAGTAGGTATATACCGATATTTTTTGATACTTTCTTCAAAACTTCTTTCTCCTTCTTTTTTGTCTCATTTCCTGCCAAAAGGCAATACAGGATTTTATCATAGTTACTTCTCTATTTCAAGTAACAGTACCCTTTTTGTCAGGCTTGAAACACCGTACTTTTCAGTAAATCTCGCTCTTCCGTCCGCATCGGGAATCCACAGCACTTCGCTGCCGATTGTAGCCATATATACATCATCTCTCATGTGGCGGGGCACCTTCATGTCAACGAAGAGATCCTGTATCATCTTCGTGCCTATGGCCAGCATTATATAGTCGCCTTCCCTTCTGGTGCGCAGCTCAATGGCGTCACCTGGGAGCTCGTCTGCATCAAGTACGCATACTCCGCTTCTCTGGACGTAATCTTCTATATCCATAACGCTTGTTTTCAGCTTAGGCGGTCTTACGGGCTCAGCATTTTTTCCTATTGCCGTAGCCTCGTCATAAGCAATGCGCATTATGAATCCTCCCGGAAAGTCCACGCTGCCGGAAGGGTTCTCGGATCTGATCAGTTCATCGGCAGCAAGAATATTCTTCCGCGTAATGTCCTTCGTCAGTCCGATGGCACTAAAGGCCTTCATTATCATTCTGTGTCTTATAGCCTCGTGGTAATTTTCAAATCCGCTCCGTCTGAAAGTTATCTGAACGCCGTCGTCCTTTAAAAGCAACTCCCTAAAAGCCTTGTCAGCCTCCATTTGCAGATAATCGCTGTCCTCAACTATATTCTCCCTCAGACGCAGGATTGAGCGTTTGGAATCAATGTCAAATGTTTCGTCGATATAAGGGATGAGTCCCAACCTGATTTTATTGCGAGTGTAAATCAGCTCACTATTTGTAAGGTCTATTCTGGCATCCAGGCCTTCCCTCTCACAGTAATCTTCAATATCTGTCCTTGCTGTATCCAGCAGTGGTCTTATAATCGTGTAGCCTCCAAGTCCCGTTCGTTTGTACTCTATTCCCACGAGACCGTCTGTACCGCTTCCCCTGAGAATCCTAAACAGAATGGTCTCCGCCTGGTCATCCCTGTTCTGAGCGACTACGATTTTTATCTTTTCCTTCTCCACACCCAGAGTTTCAATGGCCTTGGCAATAGTCGCGAAGCTCTCGTAACGAGCCTCCCTTCCCGCTTCTTCACTGGTCAGACCACGCTCCTTTGCCAGCTCGTTGCAGTCTATGGTAAAGGAATTGCATCTGATGCCCCGCTCCATGCAGAAGTTTTCAACGAATTCCTGATCTGCGTCTGCGGCGCCGGGTCTGAACATATGATTTACGTGTACCGCCTCTATTTCGAAATCGTATTTGCTCCGCAACTTTAAAAGCACGTCAAAGAGACACAGGGAATCAGGCCCTCCGGAAAGACCCATAATCAGCCTGTCTCCCGGCTCTATCATTTCGTGCTTTTCAATCAGCTGCTCTATTTCTTCTATTGCTTTGTTGTTCATTTTCTACTTTACATTGAAGAAGGTCTTTGCATTCTCCATGGTTATTTTGCATATATCCTCATAGCCCATTCCCTTGAGCACACCTACTCTGCGGGCTGTGTGTTCAACGTAAGGACTCACGTTGGGTCTTCCTCTGAAGGGCTCCGGCGTAAGGAATGGCGCATCGGTCTCAACCATTAAAAATTCTGCGGGAATGGTCTCCGCGACTTTTATGGTCTTCTTATTGTTTTTAAAGGTCACCGGGCCGGCAATGCTGATCCAGGCTCCCAGCTTCACGTACTGCTCTGCAAGCTCAGCACTTCCCGAGTAGCAATGAAGCAGCACCCTTGCATCTCCGGCTGCACTTTCCCAGCCCTCCGGAACTCTGCGTGCCGGGAAGTCCGCCTTTCTTTCCTCGCTGAAGGCTCCTTCCCCCTTCAGAATATCCATAGTCTCCTGATCTGCCTCACGGGAATGAATGACTATAGGCATCTTAAGCTCCCGGGCCATTCTTATCTGCTGCCTGAAGGCCTCTCTCTGCTGGTCCCTCGGGGATCTGTCGTAATGAAAATCCAGCCCGATTTCGCCTATGGCAACAACCCCAGGCTTTGCCGCCAGCATTTTTATCATGGAAAGAGTCATCTCATCGGCGCTGCTGGCATCATGTGGATGAATCCCCACCACTGCGTGGCACCAGGGATACTTAGCCGCATGGTCGCAGGCCAACTTGGAAGATTCCAGGTCGAAGCCTATATCATTGACATGGTCCACCTGCGACTCCTCTATCAGAGCAATCACCTTCGCTCTCTCCTCTTCACTATAACTGTCGTGATTAATATGTGTGTGTGAATCGTATAACATTCATCCATTATACTTAATCACTGCCCTATTTACAATCGGAATATGAAAAGCGTTACACGGGGACAGG
>DFGY01000001.1:0-4497 GCA_002372505.1 Firmicutes bacterium UBA3738 | reverse complement strand
CCTGTCCCCGTGTAACGCTTTTCAATACAAAGTATTTCTTGAAGGCGAACTTCTAATATGATATATTTTCATCTATGGAAAACTTACTTAGACTTTCAGCAAAAATAAATACATGGCTAGGTGCTATCATTATAGCCCTGACCATTCTCACATATTTTGTCCACGGTGAAGCAGGCGGCCGCGAGATTCAGACCGCAGCGGCATTCTCATTGTTTCTTGCTCTGGCTCTCATAGTTACCGCAATCATTGCCAGAAGAAGTCTGACCGCGGACATAGAAGATGACGATAAACTTCTGTCCCGCAAGCTTATGCGCATCGGAACGATTATCGCCGTTATTCTTCTCGTTATCTCAACCGTCGGGCTGGCACTTGGAATATCAACCGGCACAATTTCATACGTATACATAGTTATAATACCCGCAATGATATTCTACTGCTACTGCATGTGGCTACTACGCCCACCTAAAGAAGAGAAAACCATCAAATTCTAGAATACCATCTTTCCCATCGGGAAATGCCTTCTGACAATCGCTCTCACTTCTTCGGTGCTCAGTGGACATTCTTTTGTTTCAAAAGTTACAATCAGATTGTCACCAATATTAATTCCAAACTTCTTGTAAATTTCTACTCTGGAATAGAACGACTCCACATAACTAGGGTCATCCATTTTCCCATAATGTTCCCAATACTTAACTCTCATCCCATCAATAATGTCCGCACCTCTTTCTCTTGGTCCAACTTCTTCCACAGCAACCGCAAAATCCGGAGACATTTCGTGCCTTTCCAACAGAAGACGCGGCTCATATAAAAATGGGTTTACACTACTTAATATCTCCTCGTATATCGTCACTTCACTCTTAGATCTGACTTTTTTGCCATCGCCGGTTATATTCTTTTTATCGGACAAATACATTAAGTTTTCTTCCTGATTTCTGAACATCCAATCGCGATATTTTTCGGCGTAAGGGAAAAAGTATCTATCATCCAGGTTTGTGAAAGATTTCGGCAATTGGCGTAGCACATTTTCATGAGATGGCTCTACAAAAATATCAACAATAGTATCCATTAAATCCAAGTCATTTTTCAATATATCAACCTTTGCTTCGAGATAAGCCTTACGCGCTAGCTTAGCTACTATTTCATCATCATTAGTGATTCCTTTGCTAAAATAGTGCCCATTTCTTTGGTCAACAAGCTCACAAGTGATAGTACCCGAATCTCTTTTACGCACCTTTAGCCTTCCTTCCGGCATATATCTAAGCTCACGCAATGCGTAATCCATATTTTTTTCTAAAATGCTGCTATTGGTTTTCATGTTTAAATTTTACATTATAAACTTGTTTTGTCAATATCCTTTTTTGTTTTTTGCCCCTGCTACTGCCATCTCATGCCCCTTTTGTGTCTGATTTTAGCATCAGAAGGGGCATAGTCGTCTCTGCGAGCGACCTGCCATATAGATTTTTCATGCCCCTGCTACTGCCGATTTATGCCCCTTTTGTGACCGATTTTGGCATCAGAAGGGGCATGGAAAGCAGTGCGACGATAATCTTTGGTTATTTTCGTGCTCTGTGTGGTAAAATATCCTCATAAACATAGTGGATAATGCGCTTGGCGCGGAAAGGATAAATTATGAAGTTAGTTGTTGTAGGCGGCGTTGCAGGCGGTGCTTCTGCAGCGGCCAGAGTCAGAAGAATAGACGCGAAGGCTGAAATAGTAATGTTTGAAAAGGGGCAGCATGTTTCCTTCTCAAATTGCTCTCTTCCTTATTACCTCAGTGGTACAGTAGCCACAAGTGAAGAGCTTGTGCTTATGACGCCTGAGAAGTTTGCCATGCAGCATGACATAGACGCCCGGGTCATGCAGGAGGTTACGGCCATTGACAGACAGGGTAAAACAGTTCATGTGAAAAACCTGATGACCGGCGAGGAATATGACGAACCTTACGACAAGCTGGTTCTTTCGCCGGGAGCAAATCCTATTCTCCCCAAAAGCATTGTAGGCATCGACGGTGAGAACGTTTTCACAGTGCGAAACGTTACAGATATAGAAAAACTGAAAAACTATATAGATACAAATGGCCTGAAGGAAGTTGCCGTAGTAGGCGGAGGCTTTATAGGAATCGAGGTGGCTGAAAATTTGCAGGACGCCGGTTACAAGGTTAAGCTAATCGAGGGTCTGGATCAGATAATGGCTCCCTTCGACGAGGATATGGTGCAGATACTCCACAAGGAAATTGACGATAAAGGAGTTGAGCTACATCTTTCCAGCACAGTAACTGCCGTAGAGCCGGGCAAGGTAAAAGTTGCAGTAAAGAAGTCGCCTGATGCCGAGGCTGAAATGGAGGAAGTCAAGGCAGATGCTGTGGTAATGGCTATCGGCGTCGCTCCGGATACTGCTCTGGCAAAGGCGGCAGACCTTGAAATTGGAGAGACCGGAGCAATTAAAGTAAACGACAATTATCAGACTAACGACCCGGACATCTATGCAGTTGGAGATGCAATCGAAAGCACAAACAGGCTCACGGGAATGGCCGGAAGACTGGCACTGGCAGGCCCTGCCCAAAGGCAGGCGCGAGCCGCTGCTAACCACATTTACGGAATAGAAGATAACAATCTTAATAGCTTCATCGGTTCTTCATGTATAAGGATCTTTGAGCAAAACGCCGCCAGCACGGGACTTAATGAACGCGCTGCAAAGGCTGCGGGAATAAACTACGATTCAGTGCTGGTTTTCCCAAATGATAAGGTTGCCCTAATGCCGGATGTACACTACATGGCCTTTAAGCTTGTTTTCCGTGTACCGGACGGAAAGATTCTTGGTGCCCAGGCAATCGGAAAAGGAGATGTGACAAAGCGTGTTGATGTAATTGCCGCTATGATTACAAATGGTGCCACTGTGGCAGACCTACGGGAACTTGAGCTTTGCTACTCACCCGTCTTTGGAACGGCAAAGGATGTTGTCAACATGGCAGCTTTCGTAGCCCAGAACATTCTGGATGGAGTCTTCAAACAGGTTCACGTCAGCGAAGTGCGGGGGCTGGTTGAAAATGATGCATATATTATAGATGTGAGGGAAGCCGATGAATTTGAATTAGGACATCTTACAAACGCCCACAACATTCCTCTTAGCGAGCTCAGGCAGAGGCTTGATGAAATTCCCAAAGACAAGCCGGTCTACCTGCACTGCAGGTCCAGTCAGCGTAGCTACTACGCCCTGTGCGCACTTAAAGGCAATGGCTTTGATAACGCCGTGAACATCAGCGGCTCTTATCTGGGAATCAGTCTTTATGAATACTTCCGGGATAAATCCCTGAGCAGAACTCCTATAATGACCGCATATAATTTCGACTAATGTTGATAGATAAAAAAACGGCATATCGGTAAATCCGGTATGCCGTACTTTTTTCTGTCTTAATATTACAGATTATTTGTCTTTGCTGCCTGATGCATTAAGGACGTCTCTGATCTTGTGGCTGACCATTCCCTTGACTGCTTCTCTGGCTGGTCCAAGGTACTGACGTGGATCGAAGTCACCCGGATGCTCTACGAAGTACTTGCGGATCTCAGCTGTAATGGCAAGTCTGATGTCTGTGTCAATGTTTACTTTGCAGACGCCGTGCTTAACAGCTTCCAGGATCATATCTTCAGGTACGCCCTGAGCTCCCGGAATTTCACCGCCGTAAGCGTTGCACTTTTCAACGAACTCAGGAATAACTGTTGAAGCACCGTGAAGTACCAGGGGTGTGTTCGGAATAATCTCGTGGATTTCCTTAAGTCTTTCAAAATCGAGATAAGGAGTGCCCTTGAATTTGTACGCGCCGTGGCTTGTTCCGATTGCTATAGCCAGTGAGTCTACACCTGTTCTTTCAACGAATTCCTTTGCTTCCTGAGGATCTGTGAATGTAGCTGAAGCAGAGTCGACCTTTACATCGTCTTCAACACCTGCCAGTTTGCCCAGCTCAGCTTCTACAACGACACCCTTGCTGTGAGCATAGTCAACGACCTGCTTAGTAAGGGCTATATTCTCTTCAAATGGATATTGTGAACCGTCAATCATGACTGATGTGAAACCATCGTCAACACACTGCTTGCATATTTCAAAGTCTGCGCCGTGGTCAAGGTGCAGAGCTACATCTACGCCTGTATCTATAATTGCAGCCTCAACCAGCTTTGTGAGATAAGGTACTTTCGCGTACTTCCTTGCGCCGGCGGAAACCTGCAGAATCAGCGCAGCATTTTCTTCCTGAGCCGCTTCCACGATACCCTGGATTATCTCCATGTTATTTACGTTAAACGCACCGATTGCATAATCGTCATTCAGCGCTTTTGAAAACATTTCTGTTGTAGTAATTAAAGCCATGATTTACCTCCAATCATTTTCTGAATTATTTTCTATATCAGTTTACCACACAAGCAATTTTTTTCAAGGCATCCCGGAGGGGTTTGTGGTGACGATTCGGCTTTGATTGGACGGCTATGCCCCTTATGGTGTCAAAAT
>DFGY01000127.1 GCA_002372505.1 Firmicutes bacterium UBA3738 | reverse complement strand
TACGTCCGAATCCGTTAATTGCAATTTTCACCATTTCATTATTCCTCCTGTTATTATCATCCGCGCTAAAGCTTCCGCGCTCACGTGCCATTATACCACAAAAAGATGACAGGGGGACGTTTCTCCTGTCATCTTTTTGCTATAGCATACATATTTACGCTTCACCAAAATATTCGCCAATATAGAATATGCCGTACTTGTACACCGCCCAGGTAAACATAGGATTTCCGGAGCCGTTATCCACGGGCTCGTTTTTTAGAAATACATATTTCGTCATGTTAGCCTTCTTATCGTATCCGGAAGAAATCTGAATCGCATCCATCTTTATGGCAGACTTTAAGTTGCCTGAAGTCAGCACGCTGAACCGCAGAGCTCCAAATGGAGTCATAAATATATATCCGAGCATGATACCAACAAGAACAATTAATATAGCATATCTATTTTTCATCTCATCTCCTCCTGTGTTCGAGTCAAGCGTTTCAAAAAGCCTGTCCCCGTGAAACGCTTTACTTTCCCACGTTATATTCTTTATATACTCTTACCCATGTCAATGATATGAGTATACTCACGCCTGCCCAGAGAATGCCCATTGCAAACTCGGTAATGAATTTCGGTATACCGAACAGTATGAGTATTGTCGACAGGAGTCCCATGATAAATACAACTGCATTTCTTATTTTCTTTAGGAATCCGGCTTTGCGCCTGTCTCCTGCGGCCTCCGCCACATCGGACGCTAGAGTGGACGTCGAAGCTGCAATACATGTTTGAAGCACTATGAGAATCGGAGGGACAAAGGATGAGAAAGTATAATTACCCGTCATTCTCTGAAATATCATAACTCCTACGAGAACGAGGGATGACACCCCCAGGCCAAACAGGAAACCGCTGCCTATTTTGTTTTTCCACAGCTGATTCACTCCTATGAACGTTATTATCGCACTGACTGTGAAAATGGACAAAATTAACGTCGAAGTTATTCCAAGCTGCATAAATATATCCATGCTGGTTCCAACGCCAACTCCCGCAATAGCAAACCCGTATGCCACCGCATCCAGTCCGGACAAATTGACGCCGCCGCTTCTCATTCTCAGGACACGTCCCGTCCTTGCCATTGCTCTTCCTTCAACATTGCTCCTTGGAATAGTCGCGGTAAACACCACTCCGCCTTCATCATTTCTGCATCCCCAGGTTCCACCGTGCAGTTCACAGGCCTGCTTTACTATGGCCAGCCCGATTCCGGAGCTGGTATAGGCTTCCCAGATTTTTGACTGCTCTTCTTTAGTGAGCTCGCGCCCCTGGTTTCTGACTGTTATTTCAAGTCCCTCTTCTCCTGCTATCTTTACATCTACAATGCTCCCCTCTTCAGCATGCTTTACTGCATTGGAAATGTAATTGGCGAGAATGTACCTGACAAGTTTTTTGTCAGCGTATATTTCCGAGTCTCCCGTGACTTCCAGTTTTATCTCAACATTTTTCTTCTTTGCCAGGGACCTATAGTGGGCGACCTCCTGCTCGGCTACCTTCCAGGCGGAAAAGTCATTAAGCTCCATGGGGTAAGTCCCGGCCTCCATTTTCGAAAGCTCAATCATGCTCACCACGTCAGAGTTCATGGCATCGCTTTCATCCACTATGACCTTTGCATACTCCCGCCGTTTTTCTTCATCCTCTTCATCGGCGAGGATTTCCCCGTAATTTTTAATAATGCTGAGAGGCGTCTTAAGTTCGTGACCAATGGCATCGACAATGAGGCGGCGCCTTTTTTCATTTTCGTAGTTGTTCTCTATTTTTCTGCCGATGCTGAATATGAGCACAGCTCCGAGTGCCATTACCACTGCAAAGAGCATAATGTAAAATGGCACCAGGCTTTTCATGACGGGAAGCAATGTAGGCGCATTAATACCCACATAAAGAACAAAGTCCTTGTTCACATTTTGGATGACATAATTGTCACTAGTCAGAAGTCTGCTGTCGTAAGCAACTTCGCCTGCAGATTCATCTATAAGGTATCCATCAATGGCTTCATACAAACGATAAATTGCAGGATCACTTAAGTTATCAAAATCTATTTTCTGTTCTTTGCCATAATAGCCGGTCACCTTCCCTGAGGGAGTAATAATCTGGGCATCCTGAATAGAAGCTTTACTTACTTTCCTGCCAACAGGTTTTGCATCAAACTTCTTATCATCCATCTTCGTCGGATAAAAGAATCTTCCCTGCTGATATCCACTCAGTTCGAAATAATGGAGGCCCCCTTCGCCGGCTTCCACTTTCTTCTCAAAGTCCCTGAGCTGCTCCTTATTCATAAAATCCGCAGGGACTATAATCTCACTGTTCCTGTATAGAGGCGAACCTAAAATCACAGTCACCGGCAGCTTATAAATATCGTATCCATCCATCGGGCCGGTTTTAAATAAGGAAACCGTCGGCGAATTAAATCCGTACTTTTCTCCCATCTGATACCGATAGTACCTGATGAGGGCCATTACCTGGGCGGAATTGATTCCATGCTCATAGGCCTTGCTGCCTACCTCAACATACTTTGCCGCCCTGATTTCGCCGGCTAGTTTATCGGCATTTTCAGCCACACAATTATTTAACTCATTACAATACTCATCCTTCTGCTGCAAGGTCACAAGACCGGCACAAAGAACAAAGAAAGCGCAAAGAATAAGGGCTACATTTCTCTTGTATTTATACATCCTCTTCCACCTCAAATCTGTATCCGACTTTGATGATGGTATGCACATACCCGGAGCGGGCACCAAGAAGGCGGCGCAGTTTCTTGATTGCTGCGTCAACGGAACGATCATATATTGCCTTGTCGTCTCCCCACACATTATCCAGCAGCTGCTCTCTGGTAAGAATCCGACCTCTGTTCTTCATGAAAAAGACCAGCAAGTCGTAAATTCGCGGCTGCATTTTGACTTCCTCACCATCCACCTTTACGGTTCTATTCTCCAGGTCTATGACGATCCCCGGCACTTCAAGAACCTTGGCCTTACCGCTGCCGCTGCGCCTTTTTATAAGAGCCTCAACTCTGGCCAGCAGCACAGGAAGTGAGAATGGCTTTGTTACATAGTCGTCGCCATCCAGCTCAAAACCTCTCAGCTGATCTTCTTCCGCAGTCCTGGCGGTGAGGAAAATTACAGGCGCATCAGAGACTTTGCGGAGAGCGCGGCACACTTCGAAGCCGTCTAATTTAGGCATCATAACATCGAGAATGGCTGCATCAATTATCACGCTTTCAGCCGTCTCGATTGCTACTTCGCCGTCGGGAGCATCAAAAACCTCATAGCCATGACGCTCAAAGAACTCCTTCAGCACCCTTCTCAGTTTTGGTTCGTCTTCCGCAACTAGCACCCTGTACATACCAATTATCTCCTTACACCCTCAATTGTACAGATTGATGTGACCTCTTTATGACTCCCTAATTATACTATAGCCATGGTATTAACACAAAAAGATGGCAAGTGAACTGTCCTCCTATTTCCTTTTTGAAAAAAACTGTTTAAGACAAGCTTTTAGTGGTATAATTGCTAATGCAATACTAAATAATACTATATCTTGTGCAAAGCGAAGAAGGATTATAAGGAGGAAATGAAAATGTCAAACCCGGTAATTACAGGCAATGCCTCACCTGAAGAAGCTACAAATTACATCAGCTACATTGAAGATAAATACGGAATGGGCGTTAAAACCCTGAACATCGAACTGGACGGCGAGTACGCAAATCTTACTTACGAACTGGACAACGTTCCTTTCGAAAGAGTAAGAAGAATCACCGGCTACCTGGTAGGTACCATGGATAAGTGGAATGACGCCAAGAGAGCCGAAGAAGCTGACCGCGTAACTCACTCCGTCAGCGCACAGTCTTCATGCAGTCTTGAGGATCTGGCAGAAACATCAGATGAAGCAATTCTCCATTCATAAATAGGTCTATCCCTATAACCCTATTAAAATAACTAATAAGAAAAGCAGCCGATATCATTTGATCAAGACTGCTTTTCGTTTTTTTGCGATTCATTTTTTTCAGAGCATTATAACCGAATAGCCATTTTCGCTATTCGCCTATAATTTTTATAAGCATACGCTTGTCCCGCTTGCCGTCGAACTCGTAATAGAAAATCTGCTCCCAGGTACCGAAATCCAGCCTGCCATCCGTAATAGCCACAACGGACTCACGCCCCATAAGGCTACGCTTCAGATGAGCATCGGCGTTATCCTCAAAGCCATTGTGGTCATACTGATCGTAAGGCTTTTCCGGAGCCAGCTTTTCAAGAAGCCTCTCATAATCCCTGTGGAGCCCCGGCTCGTCATCGTTAATAATGACGCTGGCAGTAATGTGCATAGGATTAATGAGACACAGCCCTTCCTTTACTCCACTCTCATCTATAGCCTGTTGCACATCCCGGGTAATATTCACAAGCCCGCGGCGTGTGGGCAGATTGAAATGTAATACTTTTCTGTATGAAATCATTTTTGTCACCCTTTCTATATTCCAAGTAATGATACGGGAAAGACGAAGGCGTTATCATTTAACGCACGTATTTTTTCAGCGTTATCGATAATCATACCTCGCTTTATAGGCATTTTATATTTTTCCAACACCTTGAAGTTTTTCGTTGGCTTATTAGGTGAAATCCCCTTTTTTATTTCCACTGGATATATCGATCCGTTTTTAACCAAAAGAAGATCTACTTCTTTTTTATCTATATCCCTGTAATAATATAGATATTGACTAGGTTCTATGCCATAATTAAAAAAGCTTTTTATTATTTCGCTGATGACATATGTCTCAAAAAAGGCTCCCCCCATAGGTCCATCTTTAAGCATTTCAGCAGTCGGCCATTTACAAAGATACGAGCATAATCCCGTATCCATAAAATACAGTTTTGGTGATTTGATGATTCGCTTGGATGCGTTTGCCATATAGGGCTCAAGCAAGTATATTATTCCGGACGTCTGCAAAATCGACATCCATCTCTTACAGGTTTCGACATTGATACCCAAATCACTTGAAATATCGCTATAAACGACTTCTCGAGCTGTTCTTAAAGCGAGAAGAGAAATAAACCTTCTAAACTGCATTTCGCTGGATGCGGAAATAAGTTTTCTAACATCCTTCTCTATATATGTGTCGATATATGCTTTGTAATAAAGGTCTCTCCTTGACTCTCCAATGCAGATGTCAGGCATACTTCCCTGAAAAATATCATCAAAAACCTGCTTTACGCTTCTATAGGAATCTGAAGATTCTCTCTCTTTAGATAACAAGATATCAAAGTCAACATCAAAAATAGCACCCTTCTGTTTCCTTTTTTCCATTTGAGTAAATCCGGACATATTAATCACCGCTGTACGTCCAGCAAGTGATTCGGAAATACCATCCTGAAGTTCAAACTGATTTGATCCCGTTAAAACAAACATAAGACGTCTTGGTTCTCCATTTTTTATCCAAATGCGCCTCTGTTTATCAACAATTCTCTTTATTTCACTAAGTATTGGCGTTGCCTTCTGAACCTCATCAATAATCACAGGCCATGGATGAGACTCTAAGAATGCCCTAGGATTTGCCAACGCCAGTTCCAATTCTTCAGCATCATCTAAGCTAACAAAGTCAAAGACTTCACCAAATAGATGCATCACTGTTGTGGTTTTCCCAACTTGTCTGCTACCATACAAGGTAATTACCTGAAACGAATCCGCTGCTTCCAGAAGCAGGCTTTCTATATCTCTTTCAATATACATCGGCCATTCCTTTCACTTACTAAACCTTAACATTATTTTGCGATGAAATCAATAGCGGACTATGGATTTCATCGCAAAATTGTTTTCTCTATTCCATCATGAATGCAAGATAGTTCAGAAAGCCCCCCTATTGTTAAACACTTTCTGAAACTTGACCTTCTGGGCAACAAGCTGCTGATGATAATAATCATTCGCGTATTTATTTATGGAAATGATTCATTTTATTCCCTCCCATTCTTTTCCGCACTGCCAAAGGAATATATCTGTATACTTGCATGAAATAAACTCGGACTCTGTGTTTTGAGAGATATATGCCTGACATGCCTTATGGACTTTTTTAAAAGTTGGGTAATCTCTTTCAATCTCACCCATTTTTACTTTATCCGGAATATACTTTGACAGCTCTTCATCCTTAGCAAACTCCTTCAGCATCGTTTTTGTGTTCTGATCCACAATAGGAAAAGCTTCCGGATTCTTAAAACTACAGTATTTTGTCGCGAAAGAATATGCATCTTTGTACTTTTTAGATGCTCTATCCCTGATAATCTCAACAGCTTGCACATCCCCTTTTTCTACATATTTATCTATTTCTTCTGCCTTAGCAAAGATCCGTTCTACCATTGCCATCACATCAATTCTCTCTTTATACCCAGGTGCTCTATCATTAAGCTTTTCATCACTGGTTGGATTCTGCTGTAATCTAGTACTATATATCTGATTAAGAAGAATAACGCGAGTAAGAATGTTCGCTTTGCTTTCATAAATAGCCTCCTCAATATCGCTTTCTTCATAATCCGGATATTGAAACACTTCTTTCAACGCGATTTCCTCAATCCAGTGTTTCTTGTAAAAATCAGTCAGAATAGTTTCGTAATTTTTGATCTTACTATCTAAAAAAACCTTATATGTCATGCTTCTTACCTCCGCTCTATTGTTCATATGCTCTAAGTGTCTTTTCCGCATCCTCATATGCCTGTCCTGCCTGAATAATCCTTCCATCAAAAATCAGTTTATTACCGGTGCTTAATAGATACTCTTTATAGTTTTTCATTTTCATCTTCACCTCCTAATAATTAGTAACCTAATAATCAGCGATTTATAATTCAATTCCGAATCATCCGGAAACAATGCCGGCAGCACGCTCTTGATGGAAAAACTACTGCCCATAATCTTATCATAATACCAGCCGGACTGGAATGGAACAATCAAGTCTACGATAATAGACACATTATTCATAAGTCATAGCGCCGCCTCCGCATGAAACTCCGTACTTGATTATCTTTAGTGGAAGTATAATCAAAGGCATGTGGCGTTTTTGGTGCATAGGAAAAGCATGCTCGCGCATGCCTTACAAGAGATTCTTATTCCCTCTATCCTTTTATTATATTCTTACATCAATACTCGGTTTTTTATCTTTCAAGTTCTTTGAATACATCCACAAGTATTTATCTATCTCCTTATATGTTTTTTCTTTCAGTTCACATTTTTCTATAAAGGCCTCATACACTCTGATAAACTCTCCGTAGTCCTTCAACCCTTCCTGTGTTATTCGGCCAGCATAATTACACTTGCGATTGAAGTAATATAGCAACCCCTTAACATATGAGTCAACGATAGGAACCTCAACATTTTCAAAATGCCAAGAACAATACTTCGTTGCAAATGAGTATGCATCTACATATTCTTCACCAAGGTTGCGTAACCTATTTACAAGCGATACAACTTCATTCGTCTCATGAACATCAGTGAAGCAATCTTTGTTCTTGTAGATATGATTTGCCATTTGCATTACATCTATTGGCAATTTCTTTTCTCCATATTCATTTTTCCTCTCATCGCTAATTGGACTGTTTGTAAGGCCTGTACTATACCTATCATTAAGAACAATAACCCTAATCAGAATATTTTCAAGTGATGTATCATCAAGAGCGGAAAACACTTTCTTTACCGCTTTTTCGTTGACGCTTTCATTTTTGTCAAATTGTTTAACGCAACAATCAAACAATCCTGGTTTTTCATTTGGAAAAACTATTACATTTTTTATTTTTTTCTTTGATACCTTCTCCATCATCATGTTATACCTCTCAACTTCTCCCACACCCTTACCATCGCCAGGGTGTCCAACTTACAATACGCCAGCAGATTCTTTCTGGCTTCCGCTTGCTCTTCCGGTGTCATCGCTTCCATCTTCGGGAAGATCGCCATAGCCTCACTCCCGTTGTGAACACCTTCAAGTGCATGATAATCCAGCTCCGGGTCGTTCGGAAATAGTGCCGGAAGCACACTCTTGATTGAGAAACTTCCTCCCATGGCTTTGTTGTAGTACCATCCCGACTGGAAGGGCACAAGTAAATCCACTATATTTGATTCTACATTCAGAAGGTGCTCCGCAAGGTCAGGAAAGGCCTCTGCCAACTCTTTTATTCTGGTGCATTCAAAGGATTTGTAGTATGCGAGCACGCATACGTCCTTTGGAATATCCTCACATAATCTCTCAGCCAATTCCCTCCTAGGATCCTTCCCCGCCTCCGCAAGGAACTCTTTATGTTTTAGTTCACCGCCTTCGTGCTCAATGAAATGTAATGAATACTGGAACGGAATCTGTTGGTACGGCCTTGTCCCTATCTAACGTGGAATCACCGATTGCATCGTTTCAAAGTCCAAGAAGTATAGAGGATATGAAAGTGTTGCCAAGAATTCATCTACATGTTCACGATCCACATAATCTTCTTTATCATATAGATAGTATTCCATCTGCCTGAGACGTATTCCATTATCAATTGAACCGTCCTCCAAGAGAGCCTCGTAATCTACAATTCCCCTGTAATAATACTCTAGCTTTTTCTTGAAGTTCATTCTGTATAAATCAAATACCGATGGAATCGGTATATCTTTGGCGCAATAATTCCAAAACCCGCATGGGTATGGCGCGTTGCAGCCCACGGATAAATCAATCTCCGGTTCTTCGTCTGATGCGAGTATCTTCTCTGCCAGGCTGAGTGTAGGTTCTATCTTGGATCGCTCTACTTCAATTTCGTTTGTTACATCCTCAACTCGAAAGAATTCTTTTACATGGAAAATACCATCGAAGACATATTCGTTATTAACAATGACCAAATATGTGGCGACAACATTTATACCGCAATTTTTCAGTACATACTCTTGGTAAGCTATGTCTGCGTAATATACCGATTTTTTATCGTACGTGGAGCTTTTGACCTCATAAATGGCCCATCCATCGCCCTCTTTTCTCAGTATGTCTACGGCGCAGCTTAAGCCTTCATAGTTAAATGATGCCTCACAAATTATCGGCGTACCCTTTTCAATTTCTTCGGAGGTTTTACGAATCATTTCTGAAAAGTCAAGTCGCTCATCAGAATAACAAGTCACATCAACAAATTCACCAAAAAGACCCTTTGCAAGTTCTCCGACTTCCCGGCCGTTTTCCATACGCATTGTAGCGTCATCGCTCTGAAGAAACTCCTCCGGTTTATGCTTTCTCATCCAAGCCATTTTCGGGCATTGCCAAAGGCCGCAATATTTAGATTTTGAGAGTGCAAGTTGCGAATTATCCGTACTAACCATTTTCGATCACCAGTTTTACTTATATGCCTTCAGTGTCTTCTCAGCGTCTTCCTTTAGCTTCTTTACCAGGCTTTTAGGCTCCAGCACCAATACATCCGGAGCATAGTTCTTGGCAAACTGGAACATCGCTCTTTCGTTTACTCTGGCGGTTACATCGACATGGGTTTCGGTTTCATTAGAAAAGTCCACGTCCATGCCAAATAGATCGATTACGTCACTTATCATTTCTTTGACGATTCTAAACTTTGTTCTTGTGTTTCCGCTTGAATACATGTATATATGCTCAGCCATATATGCCGCCAGGTCTAGGTTCCTGTTTGTAACTCCATCCAAAGAATTAAAGGCTTTTCCCTTTTCATCAAGGATTTCAACATCTCTTATTCGGTCGATTCTGTAATTTGATAGATCATTATATTTATCGTAATTGCATATCAAATAGTATTTGCCTTCTTTGGCGGCCATCTGATATGGGGTTACGACATATTCTCTGACGCTGCCATCGTCACGAGTCTTCTTTTTCTGTTTCTTCTTTGTTGTATATTCAAGGTATGTGAACTTGACTTTTTTATTCTTTGATATGGCTTCGTCAAGCATTTCTATTGTCAGGAATAGTTCCGGGTTCTGCGGTCTCGTCTCTGGCATGGTGCCTATGTGCTTCACGCTTGCCTTGAAGTATATATTAGACAGATTCTTGAGCTTTTCAACCAGCGCTTTGCATTGATTGTATGGAATGTGCGTCGAAAAAAGCAGACTGTCTATAAGGAGCCTAAGCTCGGGATCGGAAAAATCTCGTTCCAGGTAATAGTCGGACGTTATTATATTTTCCTCTCGCTTTCCTGTTTTGGGGTTTGGAGTCATACGAATAGATTCGCTATACTCGATTGCATAACCCATATCTTCGAGATTTTCGAGGTTTCGCTTTACTGTCTTTCTATCGGCCGTCATATCGTATTCTTTTTCCAGAATCTCGATAATATCCTTCTGACTGAGCGTGTGGTCAGAATCCGAGTACCTTTTAAGAATATCTAGGATATTCATTATCAGCATCTTTTTTGTAGGCTCCATCAAAGCAATCCTCCTTTTCCTTGATGGGACAATTATACCGCATCGTTTACATAAACTCCATACCTTCACAATCATTAGAACCCTGCCAGTTCCAAGCCCTCTTTTGTATAGCCAACCGGTGTTGTAGTTTTTGTAAGCTCCTGCGTTAGGATATGGTGATATCCTGAAACTAATAGCGCAATATCTATCCGCCCTTTCAAAAATGAACTAATTGGCTTTAAACATCGGTCAATATCTTTCAGAGGTTTGTTATAATATGCAACATTCATGTATATCCACCAAACGTCATAGTCACATCCCAGATATCCTTTTCGCGAATTCTGCATCATATAATATCCTCCAATGTTCATGTCCGAATAATCTCCTCCCTTTCCAAGTCTCGATTCAAGTCGCCTTGCTCTCTCTTGAGGGTTATCTCCGACAAGCGCATCGTCCATAAACACAATCGGCCCTGTTTCGTTACCAAATTCACTTTTTACAAGATAAACTATATCACCTTTTTTGAATGGAATAGGAAAGTTGAACCACATATCCTCAAAGAAATCTTCATACGAGTCATTGCTCTCCCAAAACTTCCCTTCTTTTTTTGCTCTTTCCTCTTTTTCCCGATAATCTATATATTCGTTAAGAACGTCCGACAGTGCTTGTCCCTTACTCCATGGCCTCACATTAGTATCTAACATATAGCCCGGATTGTTATCAGCAATCCATCTCCATGCGTCAATCTTTTCTTCTAACAGACCATTGTGTTGCCATACGAGCCACGCTGCCTCGAGCGGTGTGTATTCATATCCTATTTTCTTATGGTGTTTTGCTATGTCCTTTGAATTAATGAACCTCGTAAAATCCATGTATAAATCCTCTCTTTTACACATAATACTCTTACATCGTTTCTAGGCACAAACAACCAAGTGGATTCCCAAATACTGCACCACAATCAATGAGGCCTGTTGGCGTATGCCCGATGATTACTATCTTGTCTTCACAATACACCTTTCCATAATTTGGTTACATTTACCTTACTCCTTTTAATGGGGCGTTTTTACACCATCTCTCGGCATATGCTCTGTTTCATGAAATCAAGGAGGTATATGTTATGTATGATTTTACGATTTTCATCGATTCCCCAGCTTTGCGGGAGCGCTATAAGAACGATTGTAACGAGCTAAACGCCTTTAGGGCTTCGACTTTAATACGCCGTTCCAGAAAGCAGCCACTGAAAAAAAGGCATGAGGCTTACCAGTGGATTCTGGATAATATGTTAAAGGAAACAACAACGCAGGAAAGAACTCTCAAACGCGTTTTGGAAAGCACAATTCTGGAAGAAAACCATTTCTTGAAAGATTTTTGCAAAGCACAAAAGGACAAGGTATACATCTATCGAACCCTTGTCTTAGTAGATAATTGGCGCACCGGAAGTCATGACCTTCTTCAATTTAGTTTAAGCAGAAATGAAAACGGAAGCTGTTTTACCACATACGGCAGATGTGTTCACAGCGCTTTACATGAGAGTTGCTATCTCGAAAATCCAATGCTGCATGGTTTTGAAATCAGCAAATTGGAAATCGATAGATTTGAAGATCCGGAGTGGCACGGGCACGTTTTTCTTTCTCCCGAGGGGGAAGTCGTAGATTTGTACTTTCCCGGATTTGATGAAATAGATAGTATGTGGGCAGATGTATTCATATTGAAGAGATGATTGTTGAACGCACAGCTTTCCACAACCGATTTCCGCTCCCAAATCCGCGCAAATCAAGCTTCTGTTCCAACATTTTCTCCACTGCGCTATAAATGTTGGAACGTTCAGCTGCTCACAACCGATTTCAACTCCCAAATCCTCGGCAAGCCAAGTTCCTGTTCCAACATTTTCTTTTATACAACCAAAATGTTGGAATTTTGCTTGGTTCGCAGTTGATCTCAAGGCCCACACCGCGTCTCACGGCAGCACCGCTCCAACATTTTCTGCCGTATGGCAAAAATGTTGAAAATGCGTTACAGATAACCCCCGCACGGGCTTGTAAAACAAACCTTCCCCCAATCCAACGCCTTATTCACCTACCACTTTACAGGGTTTACAGCATATTTTTTCTGTGCAAATCAGTTGACTTGACACCTGTTTGCTCCCCTACGCCCTCGACATTAAAACGCTGCAATTCCAATGTTTTTAAACGATATTCTTTATTATTCTAAAGTAAACATATTATATTCTTTTGTTTATTTTACATTGAACCCCTGTTATTTTTGTGTTGGTTATAGTTGATTTACCGCAAGAATATGCTAATATTAAGATGTCAAAAGAAAGACAAATATCTATCCCTAATAAATAAATACCCCCTATATCTAAAGTAAGGTGCATTCTGGGCACCTTATTTTAGTGCTGTTGCAATGAGGACTTAGTGAGGGCCTGTCGCAAAACAACCATAATTACGGCATAAAAAAACTACCGCATAGTGTTAGTTGCGGTAGTTTCCTTGTTTCTTATAATATTTTACTGAAGAAGTTCTTGGCTCTTTCAGTCTTTGTGTGATCGAACAGTTCCGTCGGGGTGCCCTGCTCCATGATTATTCCTTCGTCGATGAAGAATATGCGATCGGCAACTTCACGAGCGAAGCCCATTTCGTGGGTTACTATTACCATGGTCATTCCTTCTTCGGCAAGGCTCTTCATTACGTCCAGTACTTCACCGACCATTTCCGGGTCGAGAGCCGATGTAGGTTCGTCGAAGAGCATGACCTCAGGTTCCATGGCCAGCGCCCTGGCTATAGCCGCACGCTGCTGTTGTCCTCCGGAAAGGGATGATGGATAAACTTCGAATTTATCAGCCAGACCAACCCGGGTTAAGAGTTCTTTCGCCTTTTCCTTAGCTTCATCCCTCTTCATCTTTCCTGTCTGGACGGGAGCCAGCATTACGTTTTCCAAAGTGTTCATGTTGGGGAAAAGATTAAAGCTCTGGAATACCATCCCCATCTTCTGGCGAATCTTGTTTATGTCCGCCTCTTTGGAATTTATAACTTCTCCGTCGAGAATTATTTCACCTTCAGTTGGATCTTCAAGGAGATTGAGGCAACGCAGGAATGTACTCTTGCCGGAACCTGATGGTCCCACGACGCATACAACCTCTGCATCCTTTATTGTCTCGGTGATGCCTTTAAGAACCTGCAGCTCGCCGAAATATTTGTGTAAATCTTTAACTTCTATCACTTGCCGCAAGCCTCCTTTCCATCTTGCCAAGAATCCATGTCAATATCAGAACGTTTATTAGATAAATGATAGCTATACCTACAAAAGGCATCAGCGCCTGGTATGTCCTGGCTTGAATCTGTATGGCTACCTTTGTAAGATCGGCAAGACCGATAACCGTAACCAGAGAAGTATCCTTAAACAAAGTAATCATTTCGTTGCCAAGGGCAGGCAATATGTTTTTTATCGCCTGAGGAATTATTATCTTGCGCATTACTGTTGAATACTTCATTCCGAGGGATCTGCCTGCTTCCATCTGTCCCGGATTAATGGATTGTATTCCGCTCCTTATTATTTCGGAAACATATGCTCCCGAGTTTATTCCCAAAGCCAGAATTGCAATAAGCACCAGCTGACGGGAATTCTCGAAGACTACAAAGCCCATTATAAGGAGCTGTACCATCATAGGGGTGCCTCTGATAACGGTTACGTAGACCTTCGCAAAAACATTGAGCAAAGTAAGCCACCATGTTCTCTTCCCTTTTTTCTGCTGATCGGCAGAAGTTCTTATGACAGCCAGAACCACACCTATAGCAACACCAAGGACAAGAGCTCCTATCATTACCATGTAGGCAATTTTAAGACCGTTCAGATAAAGCAGATATCTAGGACTGTCGCCATCTATGAAAGCCTGATAAAACTGATCCTGAAGACCCTTGAAATAACTATTCATTTTATTATTCTGCCTTTATATATTTCTGTACGATTTTGTCAACTGTTCCGTCTTCGATAAGCTCTTTGAGGGCATCATTTACGGCCTTTGTAAGTTCAGGATTGTCCTTGCTGACTCCGATAGCGTAGTCTTCTTCAGCATAGGCTGTATCAAGAAGGATAAGTCCATCGTTGGCCTTTACGAATTCCTTTGCAGGATTGTTATCGATTACTACAGCGTCAACTTTGTCTCCTACGAGAGCCTGAACGGCAGTTGCTCCGTTGTTGTAAGAGTTAACACTGTCTTCACCAAAGTCATCTGCACAGTAAATGTATCCTGTTGTGCCTTCCTGGCATCCGATCTTCTTTCCTTTAAGATCATCCGGTCCCTTTATGTCTGAACCTTCTTTAACGATTATAGACTGAACGCCTTTTGCATAAGTATCTGTGAAGTCAACGTTCTTCTTTCTCTCTTCTGTAACTGTAAGACCTGCCATAGCAATGTCGCTCTTGCCGCTCTGAACTGCAGTGAGTACAGCAGCGAAGTCCATATCGTCAACTACCAGTTCCAGATCCAGCTTCTTTGCGAGTTCTGTAGCGATTTCTACGTCGATACCTTCGAAGCCGCCGTCATCTGTTGTCATTTCATACGGCGGGAATGCAGCGTTTGTAGCCATGTGCAGTTCGCCTTCTGTAGCTGTAAGGCTGGCGCCTGCTGCGCTGCCGCTTGCTGCTGATGATGCAGCATCTTCTGATGATGAACCGCCACCGCAAGCTGCGAATGTGAATGCCATCGCAAATGCGAGAGCCAGTACCAAAGTCAATTTAGCTAGCTTTTTCATTTCTTTTTCCTCCATTAAGTAAGTCAGCATTATTTTTCGCTTGGGGTCCGAGCCATCTTTTGCATATTTTTCCCGTAAAAAATGCGCCTCAGACGCCCTTTGCGGTAATAATATACATCAAAATGTATAACTTTGCAATATGTAGCCACATAAAAATATACAAAAAGAGGCGCCGTATTTTTGCGCCTCTACAAAGTCATCATATATTTTGACCTAAAGTCATTTCTCCAGAGGAGTCAGCCAATCCTCCCTTACAGGGTAGAATATATCATAGGCTTCAACTTCACCTTCATCCCACATTTTGATTTCATGTTCTACGTTTGAAGGCGCCCAGCATATTCCTCCGGGTGTCAGGTGGAATTTCTCACCACCACATGTTACATCACACTCACCGGATATAATGAGGGTGAATTGCTCATGCTCATGGCTGTGCATCGGAACCAACTCCCCTGCCTTGAATATGTTCCTGCCTATTAGTACATTGTCCCCGGCAAAGACGCTTCTTATCATCTCCGGACTTTCAACTTTGTATGTAATCGCCGGATCATTGAAATTAGCATGAGATTTCTTTTCCATTATTTACGCTCCTTTTCTTATTATTTGATAATAATATAGGCTGCGGAGAGTATATGTTTGTGCGACAATCCGCAGTCCCGCTATATTATTTATTCAAAAACATAAGCTTTTGTGTAGGCCTGCTTTGTCGCGTCGTGAATTCTTCCATCCTGAACTGCGCTGCCTATTACGCTTACCTTCTCAAACTTAGCTCTGAAGTCCTCGATAAGGTCTGCATTAGGTCTGCTGCCCAGAGACAGGCATACCAGCTCGCCGAGCACATTCTTCTTTTCACCTGTGGCTACGTCTTCAACCACTACGCCATCATCTGTGATTTCAAGAAGTCTGTGAGAGAGAAGTACTTCCGGTTCATTGGGTGTGATTCTGCTCATCAGGTCATTTAAGATAATGGGGAAGATTCCCTTTCCGGCTTCATCAAGCATATCCACCATGGCTACTTTGGCGCCGTCGTCCTGAAGTTTCTCAACGCACTCAAGACCTGTGTTTCCGCTACCTACTACTACTGCAGTCTTTCCGGCTTTAACACGCTCCAGGAGCACGTCTTCCGGAGTGCATACCAGAGCTTTGTCGATTCCCGGAATAGGTGGCATGAGCCAGTCTGCACCTGTGCAGATAAATACGCCTACCGGGTCTATGTCCTTCTTTACGAAGTCAGCCGTAGCATCTACGCCGAACTTAAATGTTACGCCGGCGTTCTTGCACTGAAGCTCCATGGTCTTGGTAAGGTCAGTAATGTTTTCCTTAAAGCGGGGCTTGTCGGCAAGATTCATTCTGCCGCCTACCTTGTCGTCCTTTTCGTAAACCGTGACGGCAAATCCTCTTTCGGCAAGAGTCTTGGCAGCCTCAAGTCCGGCCGGTCCGGCACCGATTACGGCAACAGGCTTCCCTTCGCCATTCTTCGGAGGCACTGCATCGTACTCGTATTCGCAGCCGATTCTCGGATTAACTGTACAGTCAACGGCAAGGCCCTTCCAGATAACTCTTTCGCGGCAGTACATGCAGCCGATGCACTTTCTGATTTCATCGCTTCTGCCTTCGTAAGCCTTCTTCGCCCACTCAGGATCTGCAAAGTGTCCGCGGCCAACCGAAACGTAGTCGCAGATTCCTTCCTCAAGGAACTGCTCTGCCGTCTCCGGCGCTTTAATTGTATTGGTCTGAATTACCGGAATGTCCAAAGCTTCTTTGTAAGCTTTGCCGATGTATGTCTTCCAACCCGCCTTATAGGAATAAGGCTCGCAGTTGGCGTTGGGATTCACAGCGGAACCTGCGGACAGATCCATTACGTCTATACCGCATTCATCCTGGAGATATTTCGCAACTTTTATTCCAGCATCAACGTCCATGAAGCCGTCAATGTCCGTCACTTCATCACCGCACATACGAACGGAAATGGGGAAGTTGGGACCGCAGGCTGCGCGGATTCCTTCGATTACTTCCTTGTGGAATCTCATACGGTTCTCAAAGCTGCCGCCGTATTCGTCGGTACGCTTGTTGTAATATTCGCTGATGAATTCCAGCATGAGATAGCCGTGAGCCGTATGAAGAACAACGCCGTCATAGCCTGAAAGCTGAGCGATTACCGCAGAGTCCACGAACTTCTGAACCATGGCCTTTACTTCCTCTGTTGTAAGAGCGCGAGGTACAAGGCCGCCCGGTGCAGCTGGAACGTCGCTGGGTGCCACAGGCTGGTCGGCTTTTATGAATGCCGGCTTGCAGGTAGCTCCGCCGTGGTACAGCTGGGCGAATATTTTGCAGTCGTATTTGTGAACGGCTTCAGTGAGTCTCTCGTAGTCAACAATCTGGGAATGTCTGGTGATGAACAGACTTCTCGGTCCTGTTGAACTTGTTTCCTCGTCTACACTGGCTGCCTCGGTTACGATAAGGCCTACTCCGCCCTTGGCTCTTTCTTCGTAATACCTAATGTATCTCTCCCCGGGGCTGCCGTCGGAACCTGTAATGGCCACGTGCATAGGCGGCATTACGATTCTGTTCTTTACACGCATCTTGCCGATGTATCCCGGCTCAAATAATTTTGGAAACTGCATTTTGTCCTCCTAAGATATTATCCGAACTGTATTTTTTCTTATTTTATTGTCAGCAGATCTTCCACTGTCTTTCTCGGTGGCATCTTCGGCTCTTCATCAGCGTAGCCGAGAGCTATAAGAGCGGAAACGGACTGGCCTTCCGGCACTCCTACTGCCTCGATTACTTTAGCTTCGTCGAAGATTCCCATAATAACTGTAGCAAGGCCGACTTCGTGAGCTGCCAGGCAGAATGTCTGGCATGCGATACCTGCGTCGAAGGACTGCCAGTGGTTTTCCTTGGAAGTTGAGAAGGAACCATCTCTCTCATATCCGGAGCGCTTGTCTACAGTAGTCTCAACTATGAGCACCGGTGCGCCATCTATGGTTCTCTTGTTTCCTTCGAACCCCATGATGCATTCGTTTGCAATCTTATCTTTTATTGCCTGGTCGTATACTGCGATATACCTTGTAGTCTGAGTATTCTTCCAGCTAGGTGCAAAAGCAGCCATCTCAATAATTTCTTTGAGAGTTTCTTCTGCGACTGGCTGGTCTGTAAACTTTCTTACGCTTCTTCTTTCCTTTAACATATCAACTGCATTCATAGTCATTTCCTCCTATCACGTCAAATAACGGTCATTTAATCGACCGTTAAATTATATCATATTTTTATTGATTAATAACTGAAGAAATTTAACTTAGTGTTCGGTATTTTTGTGTGAAGAGTCGTACAGTGTCAGGAATGAGGCAGTAACTAGAAGTATGACCCCCACTATGGTGTTCCAGAGAATAGACTCTTCCAGAAAGACTACCGCGAATATTGGTGCTATAACCGGCTTAATAAAGAATGCAATGGAACCGGTGGTGGCGTCTGAATATTTTATGGCAGAAAAGTATGTGAAGTATCCAACGCCGGTAACCATTACTCCCACATAGAGGACCAGGGCCAGATTATCGACTATGCCCTCAAAGACAGGTCTGCCCGTAGCCAGCATGACCACCAGAATGAACAGCGAGCCTATGATGAAACTGATGCTGGTCTGAGTGAATGTGCCAATGCGCCCAATAGTTCTTTTGCCCATGACCGTATAGCAGGCAAAGGTAATGGCCGCAACCAGCATGAGAACTATTCCTATGACGCTATTACCTTCCTGAATGTCCCAGGGTCTCACCATGAAAACGATGGCTATAAGGCCCAGGACAAAGGCAATCCCCTTTAACTTATCCATCTTCTCGCTTGTGAAAATGTGGGCTATCACCATTGTGAAAATCGGGTTCAGACATATTAGTGATGAAGCCGTTGCAGCATTGCAGGCATTGACGCCGTACTGAAAGGCTACCATGCTTATTCCCACACCCATAGCACCTACAAGAGCCAGCCAGCCAATGTCCTTCGCGCCTAGTTTGCTCCGCACCTGTCCTGCAGCCTCAGCCTCTTCTCTAAACTGCTTTGTTTCGCGGACTGCAAAGGGCGCAAGAATTATTCCACCAATCATAAAGCGGAGGAAGGTCAGTTGAAGAGAATCCAGCTCGCTCCCGCCTAGTTTAAGAGCCACCTCCATTGTGGCAAACAAAAATGCCGTTATACATACAAATGCAACTACTTTTTTCAAAACGTCAATCCTCTCATAAGCTATTATCCTGCCACATTATATGCCTGACCGGCAACTTTTACAACCGATTAAAATAAAAGAGGCCCGCCCCCTGTCAATTCTAGCTAACCTCTTTTCCCTCTCTTAATTGGCCATATTTTATCATATATTTTTTTATGCATCAATAAAAAATAACAAAGCGTTTATTTGTTAATTTTTTGCTTAATTTGCATTTATTTTTAATCGAATAGATGATATAATTTTTTTTCAGAGGAACCACGGCGGTAAAATCTTGCCTCGGAAAAGAGGTGATGCCTATGCGCCCATACGAAATTATATCAACCGTACTAATGGTGATATTGATTATTGTAACCATAGACACAAAAAGATAACCGCCCAGCAGTCAACTAACGGCGGTTATTTTATAACTAACTGAGGTTTACCGCTGACGGTTCCTCTGATATCTATTATATTACATACCCACCTGGCATATGTCAATAAAAACGATGACAGGAGAAAATCCCCTGCCACCATTTGGCGGAAGCGGTGGGATTCGAACCCACGGTACCTTGCGGTACACCGCATTTCGAGTGCGGCTCGTTATGACCACTTCGATACGCTTCCACAGACAAGTGATAGTCGGGAGTTTGACAGTTAAATAAT
>DFGY01000066.1 GCA_002372505.1 Firmicutes bacterium UBA3738 | reverse complement strand
GATACGCCGTCCCAGCTGGTGAAGG
This sequence comes from Firmicutes bacterium UBA3738, assembly GCA_002372505.1. Taxonomy (GTDB): domain Bacteria; phylum Bacillota; class Clostridia; order Peptostreptococcales; family Anaerovoracaceae; genus UBA3738. The sequence goes on along the minus strand of DFGY01000066.1, from coordinate 2,844 downwards.
TCAGGTACAGACCATATATGAATGGTACGATGATGACCAGGCTGAAGAGAATCAGCGCCGGACCTGCAAACTGGAGGAACTGCCTGGACTTATATGATAGTGTGTTTCTTTCCATTTTATCCTTTTATCCTCCTATATTAGTCCTCATGGGGTGTTAACGTCTTTGTCTTCCAGTAGGTCATGACCTCATCTGCGAAGCCTGCGCGGTCGTCCATTCCTGCAAGATATTTCTGGAACTGAGCGCCGAGGATTGCGTAGTGGTCATCCGGCAGGTAGTTGTAGTTGGGGATGAGTGCATTCTGATCCATGTACTTCTTAACCGAAGTACCCAGAGGGTCGCTGACCTTAAGCTTTATGTTTGTGTATGCAGGCACCAGTGCTGAGTCTTCAACGATGAACTTCTGTCCGTTCTCGCTATATACCAGCCAGTTAAGGAAGTCCTTTGCCTGCTGTACCTGCTCTTTGCTGGTGTTCTTTGATGAATCTATGAAGAAGTATTTTGAACCGCCGCCTACCAGCTTCTTGTTCATGCCGTCGTCAAGATCCTGAGGCACGGGCATTATTCCCATGTTGTCCGTGTACTCGAATGCGCTGATTACTGACCAGTCCCAGTTGCCGCCAAAGAGGAATGCGATCTCGCCTTCGGCAAGCTTCTGCTCTGTTACTTCTCTCTCTGCGGAGATGGCGCTCTCCTTGGAGTAGCTGTTGTCTTTGAGAACATCGAATGTGTCCATGAGGGCATTAAACTTTTTGTCCTTTGCCAGGTTTACCGAACCGTCCGACATTCCGCGAACGAATTCGTCCGGATTATCTCTTTCTTCATAAACCTGAGCCAGGAAGTGTGCCGCCAGGGACCAGTCTTCTTTCATGACTCCCGTGGGGGATTTCATTCCGCCTTTTTTAAGCTCTTCGATGAGGGCTTTGAATTCCTTTGTGGTGGAATAATCTTCAGGCTTAAATTCTTTTCCCGTGATTTTCTTGATTGCATCTGCATTGTAGATAATGCCTCTGGCCTCTACGCATACCGGATAGCCGTACACTTTGTCGTCAATGGTGATGGCCTGGTTCGTGTCCTTAACCCACTTCTCATCTGAGAGATCCACGGCGTGCTCTTTTGCCAGGGAATATACATCCTTGGCGTCAACCATGGAAAGTGTGTATGGATTGCCTGATGCATATCTGGTAGCCAGATGTGCGGAAACGGTATCGCTGGAATAGTACACTTCAATGTGGACTCCCGTTTCCTTCTCGTAGCGCTTGGCCATTTCCAGCATCTGATCCTGGATTTCCATCTTGGAGTTAAAGATGGTGATGCCATTTGCGTCGCCGCCGCCGGCTGAAGCTTCCTCTTCGGAATTTCCGCCGCAACCTGCCAGCAGTCCCAAGGTCAGTGCCAAAACAGCAATAAGAGCTACAAGTCTCCCATAACTGCGTTTCAAATAATTCACCTCCTAGTAATTTAAAAATATATTACGTTCAAACCGGTGTAAAGTAACCGGTTACTTTTGCAGGTGGAGTATATCATTATATATGTAGTTAGTCAACATAAATGGTTGAAACTCCTTGTTTTTTTATGTGTTTGTGCAACAGATTCTCCACATGTGTCCACGGGAGAAAAAATAACCGATTTTTTTATTGAAATCATGACCTTTTTTACTGTATAATAAGTCGGAGAAATTAGAACCTGAAGAATAAGAAAGAGATCTATGAGCAAAAAAGGAACGACTTACGACGACATAGCCCGGTACACCGGCTTTTCCAAGACAACCATTTCACGCTATTTCAGCAAACCCGACAGCGTCACGCCGAAAAACAGGGAGATAATTGCCCACGCCCTTGACGTGCTGGATTACCAGAGCAACAAGCTGGCCCAGGTCCTGGCCAAGGGGCACACGGAATTCATCGGCCTGCTTATACCGAATCTTTACCTTAACTTCTTCGGCGAAGTGCTGAGACGCTTCCTCGGCAGCTACGAACAGTACGGATACAAATTCATCGTATTCGATGGCAACAATAAGGCGGAGGCTGAGCGCAAATATATTAACGAGCTCATTTCCTACAACGTGGAAGGACTCATCGTCCTCAGCCACACCCTTTCCTCCTTCGAGCTGGCAGGATGCGGCGTGCCCGTTGTGGCCATCGAGCGAGAAGACAAATACATCAGCAGCGTCAACACTGACAACTACAGCGGAGCCGTAATGGCCACGGAGCTACTGGCAGGCAGCGGATGCGACGTGATGTTGCATATAAATAGAAGCGGAATTAATCACGACATTCCCGCCGCCGGACGTATTGACGGATTCACAGACGTCTGCGAGGAGCGCGGCATTCTTCACGAGGTGCTGACCTACGACGCAGAGACGGACTACACCCACCTGGAAAGTCAGATACTTGGAATAGTGAATACAATAGAAGAAAAATATCCCGGCAAGGTCAAGGGCATTTTCACCAGTAGTGACGCCATTGCCAACATAGTCATAAACGAACTGTTCCGCAGGAAGAAGGACATCCCCGGGGAATACCGGATAATCGGCTTCGACGGCTCACCAATATCCGCCCAGGCCATCATCCCCTTCAGCACCATCGCCCAGCAGATCGACAAACTGGTAGGCAGCGCCATGGAGCTCCTGGTGGACCAAATCGAAACCGCCCGGGACGGCGCTCCGCCAAAAGAGCCCGAGCACCTGACCATCGAGCCCCAATTAATCGACCGCGCAACCACATAAAAGATGACAGGGGGACGGTTCTCCTGTCACCTTTTGCCGTATATTGGAAAAAGGTGAAAAGGGGTCAGACCCCGTGTCATCAAATGACATATTTTAGAAAAAGGTGACACGAGAACCG
>DFGY01000059.1 GCA_002372505.1 Firmicutes bacterium UBA3738 | reverse complement strand
AGTATTTGCCACTGGGCACCTGCTTCACTGTGACTGACTTCACAGTCCAGTCCTCCGGCACAGGACGATGCTGTTTTATCTTTACCAAACCCAGTTTCGGCAGTTTTATCTTTCCGTTCTCAAGTCTAATATTGTTATTGATGCATATGCTGCTATAGGTCTTCTTCCCTTTGTGTTTGCATTTGAACTTGGGATATCCCGAGTCTTTTTTAAAGAACCTGTCAAAGGCTGTGTCAAGATGCCTCAGACTCTGCTGCAGAGCAACACTGTCGACTTCTTTTAGAAATGATCGTTCTATCTTCAGCTGAGTCAGTTCCTTTGCACACTGATTATATGATACAGTCTCTCCATATTCTTCATACCTTTCTTTTCTCAGGGCAAGGAAATGATTGTAGACAAGACGGCTGCAACCGAAGGTCTTTGCTAAGAGGACCCTCTGCTCTTTATTGGGATATATACGGAATTCGAATGCTTTGTTTTTCATAGGTCTTTTCCTTTGGTTGCCTCGGCTAGTCGCCACAGATTTTGCGAACAAATGTTCTTGTTTCTATTCTAACATCTTCCCATCCCGCATTCAATCTTTTTTCCTGCTTGTAGGCTTGTATTTTTTGTTTCGTAATATTTATATCATTTTTCTTCACATTATCAGTCCATTTATGTAGAATATATTTGATGATACTGCCCGTCAGGCAAATTCATCTCCCCCTTATAGAAGAGGGAGTATTCTTTGTTGGTTCTTTAGATAAAACAAAATGACAAGGAATAAATCCCTGTCATTTTTGGAGTTAGCGGTTCATTATTTCCGCTATTCCCAGGGCGTGATTCCAGGCAATAAGATCGTACTTGTCGCTGCGGCACCCTTACTTCTTCTTTCTTATACTCGCCATCATGGCAAATATGACAATGGATAATCCTATCAATGCAATCCACAAAAATGCTGTCATTGTTCCTCCTGTGTAATTATCTACTTCCAATCCTGTAACTGAGCGGCAGATCTTACGAGAATAGCGTCTACCTCACTAGCCCCTTTGGTAACAGCGGCCAGTTTCTCTACTGTCTTTCCGATTCCGCTTCCACCTGAGGTGGCGAAGGCATACACCTTCTTACCCGACCAGTCATAGCCCTTGCAAAATGTATCGATAACATTCGGCTGCGTCCCGTACCAGATTGGAAATCCTATGTAAACCGTGTCATACTTATCAAAATCAACAATCTCACCTGCAACGGGTACATCCTTCTTGCCGAATTTTTCTTTATTGCATCTGGCCAGCGGATTCGTCCACTTTAAATCCGCAGCAGTGTAAGGCTCCTCCGGTACAATCTCAAAAATATCCGCACCCATTGACTTTGCAAAATCCTTTGCAACCTTTGCCGTATTACCACTTGCGCTGAAATATGTAACCAATGTACTCATAATAAAACTCCTTCCTTTCCACTATTAACATTTATTCTACCATAGATTAGCGTTTCACGGGGACAGGCTTTTTGTTTCGCACTCTCGTCGATAGAGTGCGAAACAAAAAGCCTGTCCCCGTGAAACGCTATCTTATGATATAATTCTTGCATGAATACTCATTATATTATTGAAGGAGTCGGTTATATAGGATCGGCCATAGTGCTGGTGTCATTTCTCATGACATCGGTTTATAAACTGAGAATTGTAAATACCATAGGCAGCGTCATTTTTATGGTGTACGCGCTGATTATCCATTCTTATCCCACGGCGATAATGAATCTCTGCCTGGCCCTCATCAATGTGCGATTTCTATGGAAGATGCGGCATACCGGCAAGGAATACGAGCTGGTGAAAGTGAGGAAGGATGACCTATTTCTGCAGAACCTTCTGACCAGGCAATCCGAGGACATTGAAACATACTTTCCGGGCATTGCTCTTTCTTCCGATCAGGATAGAGACTCCATCGGTACCTGTTATATAATAACCTGCGCCGGTGCTCCGGCGGGAATTGTGCTGGGAAATAAAACCGAAGACGGAACTCTTGATATGCTGCTGGATTATTCACTTCCTAAGTACCGCGACTTTTCGATTGGAGAATTTCTTTCAATTCGTCTGAAGGAGGAAGGTATACGCAGGCTCACCTATGGAGGGCCAACTGCCAATCACATGGCCTATCTTAATAAGCTTCGGTTCAACGAGCGAAACGGTATTTACGAAAAGGGATTATAATAGGCGTTTCACGGGAGCTGCCGGCAGCGTAACAAAAAGCCTGTCCCCGTGAAACGCCTCCCTTGTAATGCCCGGGTATCTGTGGTAACATGAGTAATAATTTTTGGAGGAAAGTTCTATGAATAAGAAGATTAATATTTTGTTCGCTACACCTGAGTGTGTACCCTTCGCCAACTCAGGGGGACTGGGCGAAGTAGCGGGCTCTCTTCCCCGTGCTCTAAACAGAAAGAGAAATATAGAATGCAGGGTGATCATGCCCCTTTACGGGCAGATTGCCGATGAATATAGAGAGAAGATGACATTCCTGGGCCAGGGCATTGTAGGCGTTACCTGGCGGGAGCAGTACGTTGGCCTCTTCGAAATGAGATATCAGGGCGTAACCTATTACTTCATTGACAACGAGTACTACTTCAAACGTGACGGCCTTTACGGTCACTACGACGACGGGGAAAGGTTCGCCTATTTTTCCAAGGCTGTCTTTGAAATTCTGGGGATTATTCCCGATTTCGTACCGGATATTATTCACGCCAACGACTGGCAGACGGCAATGATCCCGGTCTATCAGACTTCCCTTTACAAGCGAGAATTCATGCAGACCGTATTCAGCATTCACAATATCGAATACCAGGGCTACTACGGCATCAGCGCCTTCGAGGATTTCCTGGGCGTGCCGGACAATTACCATCATGTGCTGAAGTTCGAGAAAGGCGTCAATCTCATGAAGGGCGGAATCGAGTGCGCCGGCATGGTGAGCACCGTCAGTCCAACCTATGGAAATGAGCTCAAAGACCCCTTCTTCTCCTGGGGAATGGAGGAAATAATAAGGCGCAACGAGCATAAGATGCGCGGCATATTAAATGGTATAAACACAAGTCTGTACAATCCGGAAAAAGATCCGGACATAACTTCAAACTACAGCGCCAAAGATCTAACCGGGAAGGCGGAATGTAAGAGTGATCTTCAGAAATCCCTTGCCCTGCCGGAAAATGACAACATGATTATTACCATGGTATCCAGGCTGGTAGCCGCAAAGGGAATGGATCTGGTCCGCGACATAATGGACTCAATTCTTGATAAATATAATGTACAGTTCGTAATGCTGGGCACCGGCGATGAAGAATATGAAAATTTCTTCCACGGTCTTGAGGCGCGACATCCTGATAAGGCTCGCTGTATTATTAAATTCGATGCAGCCATGTCACACAAAATATATGCCGGCGGCGATGTGCTCCTGGTACCCTCCAGAAGCGAGCCCTGCGGCCTGACACAAATGATTGGTTGCAGATATGGAGACGTACCCATAGTTCGCAAAACCGGCGGCCTGGCAGACTCAATTACAGACTGCACCCTAGGGGACGGAAACGGCTTCGTATTTGATTCATATGACTCAGGCGAGCTTTACGGAGCAATAGTCCGTGCCATAGAACTGTATCAATCAAAGAAAAACTGGAAGAAACTCGTAGAGCATGATTTGAAAATCGACTTTGGCTGGAGTAATTCAGCAAACCAGTACAGGGAAATGTATGAATCTCTGCTTGCACGCTAAATATTAATAGAATAAAAAGGAGAATAAGAAGGAAGGTATTATGGCTAAAAAATCAGAGAGAAAAAAAGTTAAAGAATTCAGGGAAGAGATGGAATCCTTTCTGTCCAACACCCTTCACACTACATTTGAAGAAGCCACTGAGGCGGAGCTCTATAAGGCCGTTGCAAATACAGTAAATAATCATCTGTACGCAAAGCGTATGGTCTTCAACGAGAAGCGCAAGGAAGTAGAAAAGAAGGAATCCGACCGTAAAAAGATTTGCTACATTTGCATGGAATTTCTAATGGGTCAGTCCCTTAAGAATAATCTGTACAACTTGGGTGAAACGGAAATTGTCAGCGACCTTCTTAAAGAACGTAACATGGAAGTTACGGATCTTTACGACCAGGAGCCTGATGCAGGTCTTGGAAACGGTGGTCTGGGAAGACTTGCTGCCTGCTTCATGGACGCCCTGGCAACTGCGGGTTATGATGCCACAGGCTATTCTCTCTGCTACCAGTACGGCCTCTTCAAGCAGAAAATCGTAGACGGCTGGCAGGTAGAGCTTCCCGACAACTGGCTCCCCGGCGGCCGGGTATGGCTGAATCCCAGAGAAGACGACACATTTAAGGTAAACTTCTACGGTGAATACAACGAGGAATGGACCGATGAAGGCATGAAGTACACACTGAACAATCCTCAGATTGTCGAAGCCATTCCCTACGACATGTACGTGTCCGGAGCAGACAGCGAAGCTGTGAGCAAGCTGAGACTTTGGCTGGCCCGTGACTATGAAGGCTTTGACATGGATCTATTCAACAGCGGAGACTTTACGAGAGCGGCTCAGAAAAATAACAGCGCTGAGCTGATTACAAAAGTTCTCTACCCTGCCGACAACATCGAGGAAGGAAAAGAGCTGAGACTGAAGCAGCAGTACTTTATGGTATCCGCTTCCTGCCAGAACATTGTAAGAAACCAGTACCGCCTACACGGTTCACTGGATAATTTCCATAAGAAGACGGTCATTCATATTAACGACACCCACCCTGCCCTCTGCGTCCCTGAGCTAATGAGAATATTCATGGACGACTACGGCTGCGACTGGGATTACGCGTGGGAGCGTGTAATTAACACAGTTTCCTACACCAACCACACTGTTCTTGCCGAGGCTCTTGAAAAGTGGAACAGCGACCTGGTTCGCTCCATGATGCCGCGTATTTACTCAATCATATGTGAGATTGACCGCAGATTCAGAGAAGACATGGAACACATCTTCCCCGGAGACACAGGAAAAATCAATTACATGGCCATTCTCGGCGACCAGCAGGTACGCATGGCCAACATGTCCGTAATCGGCTCACACAAGGTCAACGGAGTTTCAGCGCTCCACTCCCAGATTTTGAGGGATGACCTGTTCCACGATTACTTCCTGGCCGACCCGGATAAGTTTACCAATGTGACCAACGGCATCGCATACCGCAGATGGCTGTGCCAGTCTAACCCGGAGCTGACAAAGCTTATTGACGAATGCATCGGCGACACCTATCACCACAACGGAACAAAGCTGGAAGATTTTATTCACTTCTCCAACGACAAATCCGTCCACGAGAGACTGGACGTTATAAAGAGAAATAATAAAGTCCGTATGTCGGACAAGATTAAAAAAGATATGGGAATCGACGTTGACCCGGACTCCGTATTTATCGTCCAGGCCAAGCGTATGCATGAATACAAGAGGCAGCTTCTCAACGCGATGAGAATCGTCTCAAAATATCTGGAGCTAAAAAAGAATCCAAACCTGGATGTGCGCCCGGAAACTTATCTCTTCGCAGCAAAGGCGGCTCCCAGCTACTTCCTGGCCAAGTCCGTAATCCAGCTCATAGCCAACCTGAGCGCGGAAATTGAAAAGGATCCGAAGATTGCAGAGAAGCTGAAGGTAGTATTCCTCGAGAATTATAGCGTCTCTATGGCTGAAACCCTTATGCCTGCAACGGAAGTATCTGAACAGATTTCACTGGCAGGTAAAGAAGCCAGCGGCACAGGTAACATGAAAATGATGATTAACGGTGCTATTACCATCGGAACCATGGACGGCGCCAACGTGGAAATTCATGAAGCCGTAGGCGATGACAGCATATTCATATTCGGCCAGAGGGAAAACGAGGTACGAGAAAATCTGCAGAAGGGCTATAACGCAGCAGATTATTACAACTCAAATGAGCAGCTGAGAAATGTTGTAGACGCCATTGGTCACGGCTTTAACGGCAAGGACTTTAATAACCTTAAGAAGTATTTGCTGGAGCCTTCATACAGCATTGCAGACCCCTATATGTGCATGCTGGACTTTGAAGATTACTGCCGTGTACACGACGAACTGGCAGCTGCCTACGAGGACCGCACTCGCTGGAACACTATGTCCGTCGACAATATAGCAAAAGCGGCCCGCTTTGCAGCAGACCGCGCTATAGACGATTATGCTAAATTCATATGGCATACAAAGCCGGTAATCTAGTTTAGCGATTTACTCCAGGAGCAGGTTTACGACCTGCTCTTTTTTTCACGGCGTACAAGGGGCGCAGCTATTACTCCCAATGCTGACAATACCAACGCTACCATCCAGGGAATCATGGCAAAGTCGTCCCCTGTTTTGTCAAGAGTTTTAACCGTCTGAACCTTTTCTTTCTTTACTTTCTTAACTTTCTTTACCTTATTTACCGTCTTGTCTTCGTCATTGTCTTTATTATCCGCATCTGACTTTGACCCCTCGTAAATGTTAAGGAACTCTACTGTTTCACACTCTTTGCCAGTCTGGTCTTTTATTACTCTCACTGCGCTTAAGGCTCCACCTGATTCAGTTACCGTGTATGTAACGGTATAGCGGGTGGTGTCATAAGTGTAGCCTTCTTCCTCGGCATCAACTTCTGTGAGAATGTAATTGTAAACCCCGGCCTTGGTTATTTCGAATATACCGAATTCATATTCACCTCCGCCGACAACGGTCTTATGTTTCTCACCGTTCACGCTACCATCCGGCATTGGCATTTCATTTACTGCATACCCGGCCGTATTGGATACTGCCTTCATCTTGAACACGAATGTGCCGGCCTTTTCCGGGTCGCCCTGTACAAGTTTCTTTATCGGCGGATCCACTAAGCACGGTTTTGGATCTTTGGGGTCAGAGCCGGGCGTAGGCTTTTTTTCCGGATCCGTCTTTCCCTTCGATGTAAATATCCACTCGCCTTTTAGCACTACATCATTTTCGGGCATGGTGAACTTGCCACCGGAAATATCGGATTGGACAATTCCCGATTCGGGAGTCCAGCCGCTGAATGTCCACTTGCCGGGCACTTCGTACTTAGAAGTCGCTGTTGTTTCAAGTGGAGATGCCACTGTAACTATTGCTCCTTTAGCGTAGATCATTTCTGCCGGTATGTCAGTATTCTTAAAGTCTGACGGTTTATCCGTACCTGTGACTTTATAGGTCACTTTCTTTTCTGTATAGGTGTTGTTAAATATCGGCTGAACTTCCTTCTGACTGACTTCGCCGTAGTTCTCGTAATATTTCACTTCGGCATCATACTTGTTTGCCGTAGTTGATTTTGTAACTCCGACTACTGCGGCAATAGTCTTCGTATCATAATCGTATCCGAGTTCTGTGCCACCCACTTCTTTCATATGGAACACATAGGTTCCGGCTTTCGTGAACGTAATGTCGTTTGTGCTAAACTCACCGGCAATGTTTATTGGGAGCACTACACTGGTAAGACCACTGTACCCTGATGCATCATTCCCTCCATCAGCGGTAATTTCTACTTTAAACTGCCCAACACTGGTTATTGCATGCGGACTTCCGTCCTTTGTTAAATTCTTGCTTCCTCCCAGCTTTACGGTAGCCGCTGACGGTTCTTCGTATTTGTTTTCAAATGCAATACCGGATGCGGAACTGCCGGCCTTGCTGTAGCTGACACTATCCACTTTCAACTTGTTTGTGCCTGCTTCGTGGCTTACCTTCACCGTGACACTTACTGCCTTGTCATCGTAAGTATAGCCTATGGGTGCCGTTCCTGTTTCCTCCACCGTATATTTGTATTCGCCTTCCTTGGCAAAGGACCATGTTCCAAAATCAATATTTCCATTGCCGAATTCATCACTCTTTCCTACAGGCACTTCGACATCAGGCACACCCGTTACTTCTGCCGGATTGCCAGCATCGGCTTTAACTTTAAACTTAAACTCTCCAGCATTAAAACTCTTTCCTTTTGGATTTGATGCATTGCTTACATCCGTAAGCGTCTTGCTTCCTGTAATGCTTTGGCTTGCAGCCGGTGCAGCATCGAATCTCCACTCGCCTTTAAGAACCACGTCACTTGCGGGCATGGTGAACTTGCCACCGGAAATATCGGATTCGGCAATTCCCGATTCGGGAGTCCAGCCACTGAATGTCCATTTGCCCGGTTTTCCGTCCTTATCTGTCGTTTTAGTCGTTGAAAGTGGAGCTGCCACTGTAACTATTGTTCCTTTAGCATAGGCCATTTCTGCCGGTACGTCAGTATCCTTAAAGTCTGACGGTTTATCCGTACCTGTGACTTTATAGGTCACTTTCTTTTCTGTATAGGTGTTGTTAAATATCGGCTGAACTTCCTTCTGACTGACTTCGCCGTAGTCCTCGTAATATTTCACTTCGGCATCATACTTGTTTGCCGTAGTTGATTTTACAACTTTTACTACTGCGGCAATAGTCTTCGTATCATAATCGTATCCCAGTTCAACGCCACCCACTTCTTTCATGTAGAACACATAGGTTCCGGCTTTCGTGAACGTAATGTCGTTTGTGCTGAACTCACCGGCAATGTTTATGGGGAGCACTACACTGGTAAGACCACTGTACCCTGATGCATCATTACCTCCATCGGCTGTAATTTCTACTTTAAACTGCCCAACGCTGGTTATTGCATGCGGACTTCCGTCCTTTGTCAGATTCTTGCTTCCTCCCAGCTTTACGGTAGCCGCTGACGGGTCTTCGTATTTGTTTTCAAATGCA
>DFGY01000090.1 GCA_002372505.1 Firmicutes bacterium UBA3738 | reverse complement strand
TTGATGCTGCTCAGGCGCGGGGACAGGTGAAACAAAAAGCCTGTCCCCGTGAAACGCCTTACAATAATCTATCTACTTTCTTATTATATAGTCGCACTATATGGTTAATTCGATTCTTGCTGATTTTACTGTCTTTGTTATACTGCTCCTCAATAAATCTCGGCTCAGGTAATTTGTCTATGCTGACCACGGTTTTATTCCGTACCAATTTTAGCAATTCACTTTCTTTTCTTTCAAAGCTATTTACTTCGATGTTATCTATTTCTTCATCTGTATATGGAACAACGCTTCTAGCCGCAAATGCTCTGCCGGTATCAAATATTGGCGCCATCCTTATGTACTCAAGTGAATCTGCATCTCTTAAGATGCCTATGTTGTCCATATGTCTGTCAGTATTAGATAGAATGTAATCTGTTACAATCTGGTACTCAAGGTCCTTTCGGAATTGTTCTTCATCTATTCCGTGTTTTGCAGCTACACTTATCAGATGTTCGAAGTTCGATATTCCTTTCGGTTTTTCCTCGGAGGTTATAATTCCGTTTGCGGATATTAATTCGAATTGTTCTGAAGTGAATGCTTTTGAACAGCATCCCCAGTCATAAGGTTTGCTCTTTATTTTTATCAGCTTGTAACTAGTGTAATTATCATAACCCTGCTTTTTGTGAAGCTCTGTGGCTATTACTTCGTTAATACTTTCGCTGGATAATTCTCCGTGGTTACCCTTCACAAGCACTCTGGCTCCCTGCCTGATAGTCCAGCTTTTCTCCAGCTCTCCACCAAGGGAACTATTTGGCGTGAGCTCATCACTGATTGATGTGAGAATGTTTTCTTTGAAGTCATTTTTGAACAGATTGATATCTGCCCACTTTATATTTGTGTTTACCGGTTTCATCCAGTAGTAATCTATCAGGCTTAGCCCCAGGTTTTTCAAGAGGAATTCACCGGTGTCATTAAGCCCCTTAGCCGTCAGCATTTCTTCTACATTTTTATTTCTTACTGCCAGCTGCCTGCCTTTCCACCAACGCTGAATGTGATCCGGATAAGCTGCATACTTAAGAGGGGCCAGTTCCTTCTTGGCGTAATCCTTCGCATAGGCTATCATCTGCCCTTCCTTGTTAATGTCACATAATGTGACAACTTCATCCTTGCGCATCAAAAAATATTCCATGGATCATTCATCCTTCTTTCTCTGATATACTCTTCCGCTCTCCATTTTGCTATATAACTAAGATATCTGCGAGTATCACCGTTTACTTTACAAAGTTCGATTTCAATCGGCTCTTCATTGTAATTAAAAAATATATAGAAAGACTTTTGCCTGACACCTATGCTGACCGGTATACCATAATCTGTTGTAACACTTTCGTTGTTTTCCACGCACAAATCGTATAACTCATCCAAGCTCAAGTTCAGCGCATTGGCAATAGTCCTGAAGACGCCCAGTTTGCAATTATCCGGATCAACTTTGCCATTAGCTATATCATTCAGGGTACTATATGCAACGCCGCTCTCTTTGGAAAGCGCGTACATTGATTTCCCTTGTTTCTTCAAGTGTTCTTTCAGCATAAATTAAGTATACCGCTGCAGCGGTATACTGTCAAATCAGACTCTCTACTATATACAATCTTTTTGTTTTTTCAGAAAAGAGCAACCACAAATAGTCCAAATCATTTTCCCTATGATATATTTTACAGTCGCTTATATTTGGTCTGTTACTTTCTTTTACTTTTAACGTCTCCATTATATCGTTAATCACTTCGGCATCTTCGCCGGGATTATTTTCCCATTCGTATGCCTCATTAATGTCATTGCTGTTCTTATATTGGATGACAGCGTAGAGACTTCCATCACTGATGAAGTAGTCATCCACTTCGTTGACTAACTTACCGCCCTTGGGAATATCCACATCCCAATGCTCCTTCATTATCTCCTTAACTGCCGTTAAATCATATTTTTCACTTGGCTCACTGATTGTCATGCAGGAATACAAAAATGGAATAATTATTGCAACCATTATAATGATTGCGATAATTAGGCATCCTTTATTCTTGCGTCCATATTTCATATCTTATCACCACTTACTGTAATGCGTCTATCTCGGCTTTCATCTCTGCTTTATATGCCTCTACTCCTGGCTGGTCGAAGGGGTTTACTCCCGAAATGTAGGCGGCAATACCGCAGGTCATTTCGAAGAAGTAAATGAGCTGACCCATGTTGTAGGCGTCCATTTTCGGAAGAATTATTTTTATAACCGGCACGCCGGCCTTAGTGTGTGCCGCTGCCACGCCTTTTATTGCGCAGTCGTTTATCTGTTCCAGGGTCTTTCCTGCCAGAGGCGCTCCCACCGAATCGGGAATGGTAATGTCTTCGCCGCGGTCTTCGATTATGATCATGGTCTCGAAGAACATCTGCTTACCCTGCTGGATAAATTGTCCCATGGAATGGAGGTCGCGGGAGAACATGAGGGATGCCGGGAAGATTCCCTTGCCCTCTTTTCCTTCGCTCTCGCCGAAGAGCTGCTTTAGCCATTCCCCGAAGAAGTCCAGCTCCGGATGGAAGTACTCGAAAATCTCAATCCACTTGCCGCTCTTTGAAAGAGCTACGCGGCTGATTGCGTAATTCGTAAGGCTGTCTGCTTTACTGTCTGTTTGCTTGTCGGCCTGACTGCCTGCTTGTCCGAATTCTTCCGCCAGATCCTTCGCTCCCTCGATGAGTGCGTCGATGTCTATTCCCGCTACTGCTATGGGAAGGAGTCCCACAGGTGTGAGCACGGAGTATCTGCCGCCGATGTTGTCGGGGACTATGAATGTCTTGTATCCGGCTTCATCCGCTTCCTCACGAAGGCGGCCCTTGCTCTTATCCGTAATGGCGTAAATTCTGGAAGTTGCGTCCGAGCCGTACTTTGCGTCCATCTCTTCTTTGAGAATGCTGAAGGCCGCCAGGGGCTCCGTTGTGCCGCCGGACTTTGATATAACGCAAAGACAGGTTTCCTTCTCGCGCATTTTCTTAATTACGTCTCTGTGGAATGCGGCGCTCATGTTACAGCCGGCGAAAATCACTTCCGGAAAGTTTTGTCCTGTAGTCTCTGCCTTTGCCGCAATTTCTTCAGCCAAGGCATCAATGACGCACTTGGCTCCCATGTAGGAGCCGCCTATTCCCACTACTACCAGCAGGTCGCATTTGCCGCGGATTTCCTCCGCAGTGCGCTTCATGTCTTCAAGCTCTTCCATAAGGTCGTAGCCTTCCGGGCATGTTTCTATTTTAAAAGGAACGTCGGCCTTGCTTCCGCAAAGGCTGGAGGGCAGGCTCACCCAGCCGGTAAAGTCTTCCTTACCGGACCAGAGCTTTTCCTTTGCCACCTTGGCATCCTCCGCCAGCAGCGCCCTTATATCGCTTGTAATTCCACTAGTACTTAGATCTACTTTAATATTCATTTATCTTTCCTTTCACCTTATATATCATATCCCTCGTGCCATTATACCACGTTAGCGTTTCACGGGGACAGGCTTTTTGTTTACACTCGGAGAGGACAGCTCTTTTACGGGTCTCCAAAAGAATTTGGAGACCCGAATAATATAATAATCACATACCGGGGCTGATTTGCACAGGTATGTGATATGTTTTCTGATCAGATTTCATGCCCTCTCTTTACGAACGCGCGC
>DFGY01000083.1 GCA_002372505.1 Firmicutes bacterium UBA3738 | reverse complement strand
CTCAGGATGTGCCGTAAAGTAGCTGAATACATCAAAATAAGGATTACCGGTATAACCGTTCATGAGTCCGAAATTTATATAGTGATGATAAAGTGCTTCGGGATCTGTTCCGTACTGAATCGCCACTTCAGGATGTGAAGCCGCATAAAATACCGGATCAAACATGGCTCTAAGGCTGGTCAGTCCACTGATTCCCTTAAAGAAACTCTGCACCCACATATCCCAGTTATCCCCAAGAAGTTCTTCAAGCTCCGGATGATCTAATCTGTATCTCAGGATATTAAAGTATGAATTGCAAAGGTATCCCTGATGAATTCCCTTAGTTATGAAATGATAGTATAAGGCCTCCGGATCATTTCCTGCTTCCGTTACTGCTGCCGGATTTGAAAATGCATAATAGACCGGATCAAAAAGATCCCTGAGGGTAATAGCCTGTACTTCAGAATTGCCCGCTTCCGAAGACAGCCTTGCTTCATATGCTTTGTTTGCAGCGGCAGCCGCATCCATGCTGTAACTGTTCTCTGCCGCGAATGCCCTCATGGGTAGTATTAACGCAAATGTAACACTTAATAATTTCAGTCTGCTCCTATTCATTGATTTCCCTCCTTTTGTGGAAATCTGATTTAAACTCCTGTCTCTATATATCGGCGCAATAATAATGTTTTATCAGTTGCACTGCATGCCGGCTTTTCCACTGCATCCCACAGCCAGCTGCCCGATTACGCGTTGGCCATCAAATATTCATTTGTGCTTTTGTACGAGCACAACGCCCAAATGAATACTTGATGGCTTTATCGCGAAAAAAATAACAGGTCCTCCTCTAATTGAGAAGAACCTGTTTTCTCATAATTCCACAACAGTATCATCAAATGTCTGGAATAATCCTTTGTTCAGTTTTCTTTTTAGCTTTTACCTTACTGCATTCACTCTATCAAAATAAAGGTTGTCCGCCTGAATGCACCTATTATGCGCATGATTGAAGAATACATAAGACCTATTCCGAATATAATAACCGTTGTATTAGTATTCCTGATAAAAACAAAGCACGACAGGGCGATCAAAAAATCCACAACTCCCTGACTGAATTTCATCTTCCATGGACCTCCGACAGTTCTTTTAGCTTCCATGGCTCGCAGTACCTCCACTACACCCGAAAAGGCGTGAATGGCCACCAGATACAACAGAATGTATATTTTAGGAACGTCGGCAAGAGATCCTGTAAGGAGTGCAAAATCCAGCATTATCACCCCCCGAAATAGAATCATCTTGCCGCCTACCATATGGCGCGCCATTGAAAAATAATAGGCAAGATATTTTATTCCCGTAAAAGTAAGTCCCAAAGCCAGAACTCCTATTACGAAGGTATAGGCATCAGTAGGTTCCGTGATCAGAATTATGGCACACAGAAGAGTAAGGATACCTATACATACATTTCTAATCCTTTGAAAAATATTCATCGATAATCCTCTTGATAAACTTTCCTCTCGCTGCTCCGGCAAGTCTGTTATGAGATCTTTGAATCTCGTCTATTACCATTCCTTTATGAGTCAATGCACCTCGAATGAATCTGCCGAGAAAAGTATCATCCTTTTCGGTTTTTGAAGCGCTTAAATACTCATCAAAATATTTGTCCATTCTGTAATCCGTAACCTGTTTCCCGGACAATTCCTCTCCAAATGCCTTCCAGTCATCACAGGCAAGCAGCTGTCTTTTTTCAATGATTCCTTTTATTCTGGAAAGCCACGGTTCAACGGCATCCATAGCATAAACGGCCTTTTCAAATGAAGGGGACTCTCCGCGGATATACTTCATTGCATAAATCATCTGAGTAAAGGCCCTTAGATAATCTCCGGGATTATCCTTTATTATCTCTTCGTATTCTCCCCAGGCAGGAAGATACCTGTACCGTATGAAGCTGTAGTCAGGAAGGTGACCTGCTCTTCCATGACCGAGATTCATAATGGAATTCTCATTAGCCTGATATAAGCTGTTAGTGTATATGCTGTTCTCAAGATCATCCGGAACCGAAGTTTTATGGCGGAAAGTTATCTGCTTTTCACTGAAGGAATCTCCATCGGGAAACAGTTCATAGAACTCATAGTTCGTGTTGTTGATGACAAGAGACGGGGTGCCTGCAAAGTTTGAATGAGCCCAGGTGTCTGCCAGTACATGCATGGCTATGCCCACAGACTGCAGCGGTTTATCCCTGGCAAGCTCTACAGTCTTTACAACCAGATCCCCATTAGGGCCGCATAGTAGTCTGTATTTATCAAGATAACGTTTTGAACACTTTTCTTTTTGGGCATAAAGATCTTTTGGTAAAAAATGGAAAGATGACCATATTCTGGTGATATCCTGAAGTCCAGCCGGATCTGTCCTTGCATCCATAAGTTCAAGCTGTAACTGGGTCGTTGCCGCAGTCAGGGGGGCTTTTATCTTTGACAGTAAGGTCCTGGAGCAATGATCCACAAACTGCGCACTGTAGGCTATATCCAGGCTTTCCTCATGAGAGTAGCCTGCAATGAAGGCGGCACAATATGTCGCATAATAATGAAAATCTTCCTGCATGTAATGTTTACTCCCCGGATAGTTTTTTCTTTAGCTTTTTTATTTCATTGGTAGATCTGATCACTGAATAGAAAACATATATTGTTGTCAAATCCACCAGAATCGAAGCTCCTGTAGTATCGATATTGGACAGGTCTTTTAATGACTCCCTGTACATCGGCATGGATAGAACAGACAATACAAGTAAAATGATGGCACCTATATAATAACCTTTTTTATAAGGTCGGTCTCTTGCAGCTCTTGCTGCATTAAGACCGATATAAAGATGTATCAACATAATGATCAAAACAATGACCGTAAACATGATAAATGCCAGTCCCAGAGCCATGTTCCTCTCCAGTTCCGTCTCGGCTTCAATTATTTTAAAGATATTATCAGCCCCTAAAAGAAGCTGTATTATCATTTTCATTATTCCCCATGCACCCATTACGATCACACCGGTTCCGCTTACATAGAGATCATTCTCATACCGCCTGAGTCTGGCTTTTTCACTTGCCATAGAGATCTCCTTTCTCCTTAATCCTTCCTACTAATTCTTAATATCGTCCGGTTTTAAAAAAACTATGAACAATCTTCATAAAAAAAACGACAAATCCGGAAGATCATCCGGTATTTGTCGTTTTTATAGTTTGAGCCACTAAAATATTTAATCAATCACTTTTGTATGCCTGATCTTATGCGATATTTGCTGCCTTTGCCTTTTTCATCTCATCAGAATGCTCTGTGATACCGTGCTTCTCTGCGTATCCTGTGAGGATAAGTGTGAGGGCTCCGTCACCTGTTACGTTGCAGGCTGTTCCGAAGGAATCCTGAAGTGCGAAAATGGTGAGCATAAGTGCGGTTCCTGTCTCATCGAAGCCGAGTACGCTGATGATAAGACCAAGAGATGCCATAACTGTTCCTCCCGGAACTCCCGGAGCACCGATTGCAAATACTCCGAGCAGCAGACAGAAGATGATCATCTTTGATACAGGTGGGAACTCACCGTAGAGCATCTTTGAAACTGCCATTACGAAGAATGTCTCTGTCATTACTGATCCGCAAAGATGGATGTTTGCAAAAAGCGGAATACCAAAGCTTACCATATCATCACGAAGTGTAGGCTCTGACTTCTTAGCGCACTGAAGTGCAACTGAAAGTGTAGCGGCTGAAGACATGGTACCAACAGCTGTCATGTAAGCAGGACCGTAGTTCTTCAGGATGTTCATGGAATTTCTTCCTGAATAAGCACCTGCGATTCCGTAAAGAAGGGCAAGCCAGATATAGTGTCCTACCATTACGATAAGGATGATCGCAAGGAAGATAGGAAGTTGCTTTGTGATAGAGCCTTCGTATGCAAGTGTGCAGAATGTTGTTCCGATAAGTACAGGAAGTACAGGAATAACAAACTTTGTAACGATGCTGAGCACGATGCTCTGGAACTCCTCAAGGATACCGGTGATATACTTACTTGAATTCCATGCTGCTGCAAGTCCTACAAGTACTGAGAAGAACAGAGCTGACATTACAGGCATGATCTGAGGGATATCAAGGGCAAATACCGGTGAAGGTATCTCCTTAAGTCCGTCAACCTCAGGATTGATAGCCATGTGAGGCAGGATAGTGTAACCTGCTGTTGTAGCAAAAAATGCAGCACCTATGGATGATACATAAGCGATGCAGAGTGCAACCATAAGCATTCTGGAAGCATTGTTTCCGAGTCTTGTGATAGATGGTGCGATGAACCCGATGATGATGAGTGGTACACAGAAACTGATGAACTGTCCTACGATATACTTAACACATACAAGTACATTGAGGATTGCCTGCGATGCTGCACTGCCATCACTTGAATTCAGCATGAGACCTGCGATGATACCTATCGCAAGTGCGCACAATAGTTTAAATGGTAAACTGTGAATAAAGCCTTTCTTTTCCATCCCCTTAAACCTCCGTTAAAAATAGTTACTTAGCTTTACGTTCTTTATGTGAACCGGGTCCCGTGCCATCCTTGGAATTCTCATCCCTCCGGAGCCCGGATCATATATATGTTAAATTCTATTTCCTCTATCTATATTTTAATAAATTAAATGTCATATATCTACAACGAATACTATTGACACTCACTTATGATGCGCAGCTCGCACACATTCGTGTGCAATATGCTGCTGAACACTCATAACTCACGTCCTTTTGCTGTGCAAAACGACTACGTTATTCGTGTTCGGGCGGGTCATAAAGTCTCAAATCAACGTGCAAGCACGTGATTTGGTACTTTTGACCCTTACATCATATCATGACATGCATCGCTGCTTTACTTTACAGACATGCGCTGACATCGACCTTGTCTGTCATGACATTCAGTATTTCCTTGTCTGTAGGCTGCATTCCAACCTTTCCGATATAGCCCATGTTCTTGATGGTCTCTTCTACATCATCCTCAACTATTCCTTCACCCGGCTGGAATGACTTATCATTCATGCTCATATAGTGTGCAAGTATGGCTGCATTGACAGAAGCAGCGATCTTGGCTGCACAGCTTGGCTTTGCACCATCACATACGATGCCGCCCACATTGGCAAGTGTGTTGGTTATGGTCTTGGCGATATGGGCATAATCTCCGCCGCTCATATAGGTTATAGCCGCGCCGGCACCACAGGAGGCACTTACCGCGCCGCAGAATGCTGACAGCGCACCGATATAGTGCTTAATGTATATGGACACAAGATTTGAGATGAGCAGCGCACGCATACGCTTTTCTTCGGAAATACAAAGTTCCTTTGCATATATCACTACCGGCATGGTGACTGTGATTCCCTGATTGCCTGAACCTGAGTTGATGACTACAGGCATCGGACATCCGGACATTCTGGCGTCAGAACCTGCTGCCGCTGCAGCACATGCACAGGACCTGACATCACGCCCATAGGCTTCAAGTATGGTCTTACCTACACTTGCTCCCCATGGATTGTCGAGACCTTCCTGGGATATGGCTGAATTCATCTCTATCTGACGGTTCATCATATCCCTGACTTCATTTAAGTCTACCTGATTTGCATAGTCCAAAAGCCCCTCGAGACTCATGAGACTTCTGTCACCGCTGCGTATGGTCTCCGAGTACTCATTCTTTACACCGGACTCAAGAAGTGTCTCACCATCCCTTTTAATAAGAGATATGTCTGTATGATGCTCGGAAATGATCACCTCGGCATCATGAGCCCTTCCCTTTATGATCGCCTGAATATAGAGATTAGGAACGTTCTCCACGTAATTACAGTCACAGAACTTCTCCGCTACCAGCTGTCTGGTCTTATCTCTGTCTTCGTCAGTTACTCCTGCGATAACCTCAAGCTTCTTATCCGGATCTCCGCCTACAACACCGAGAGTCGCCGCAACCTCGATACCTCTCTGTCCGCCTGAATTCGGAACCTTTACTCCCTTTACATTCTTTATCATGTTGCCGGAGCAATTAATGGTGATATGTACAGGCTCATCATCAAGTATCTTTCTTGACATAGCCGCAGCATAGGCAATCGCGATAGGCTCTGTACATCCCATAGCAGGTATCAGTTCGTTTCGAAGTATATCTGTATAATTATCCATCAGTTCTTTACTGAGTTTTTTCTCTGCCATAATTACCTCCCAAAGCATATTGCTGTTCACATTATTAATATTATCACTGATATTATCAGCTGTCAAACTTGTCAACCCGAAAATCAGAGGTTAAAATTGTAATCGTATTCTATGCTGTACATTGCACACGAATGTACGCCGTAATGCTATCAGTGAGTGGCAGATACCTTTGACACTCATATCATTCTATACTTTTTCAAACAGGGGATTATATGGAAGGTAAACCATCTAATTTAAAAGAATTTGTTTATAACTCGATACTGGAGGATATCTACTCATCGGTCTATGCGCCCGGTGATGTTCTTAATGAAAAAACATTGATAGAAAAGTATAACTGCAGCAAATCACCTGTTCGTGAGGCGCTGCTTTCGTTATGTGCCGATGGGGTTCTGAAAAACATTCCCCGCTACGGATATGAGGTCATACGGCTCACAAAGGAAGATATCTTTGAGATGCTTCAGTTCAGAATGGCAATAGAAGGCGGAATACTTCGGGAACGCTATAAGAACATAACTGAGGAAGACTTCGAAGAACTGGAACGTCTGGATCAGCTGTGCAAGATAAACGATACGGATGCCAGAACCCACTTCGAGTATAATATAAGTTTTCATATCAAACTGGTCCAGAGCTGCGGAAACAAATATGTCACAGACCAGCTGAAGCAGTGCATGGTACGACTGAAGCGCGCCTATGCACAGTTCTACTGGAATCCCAATGTAGACATTATGTTCTCAATGGACACAAAGCATCACATCGAGATCCTGGGCAATCTGAAAAAGGGAAATATAGATACGGCATTAGCAGCGCTCAGAGCTGATCTCAGCGACTTTGGCGGTGCAACCATGTTTTTCACATCAGAAGCCTGAGAGGCCCGGCATTAAATTAAACAAGAAAATGCCCTTTAAAAGCGCGGGCATCTTCAACCTCCCCAAACCCCTCAGTCTTTGAGGGGTTTTAGTTTCCTTTCCTCCACTTTTGTTTCATAATATAAACATGAACAATAAATGGACTCCTTTGGGAAATGAAACTATTTCCCTGAATTTCAAACGCAATCTCATTCAGCAAATGTGTATTGATCATTATGAAGAGATTCTTTACTCACTCCACCCTCGTCCAGTTGTTATGGAAAATATCGACCGTCTGATAAACTGTGGCGATCCTGATTTTGGTGGCGCTTTTTATATTTGTCCTAAATGCGGTGAGATTAAATATGTCCCCTATAGCTGTCACTCAAAGCTTTGCAGTACCTGTGGCACTATGTATTCCCTTAAGCGGGCTCAGTCTATGCAATCTATAATGATTGATGTCAAACATCGTCACATAGTCTTTACCATTGATGAAGAACTTGTTACTGTAAAAACAACCAGTACTTGAGTTTTTAAAACTTGTTTTCATGCACCTTCCGGAAAAGAACTTCAAGATGATTCGATATGGCGGATTCTATGCAAGTAAATGTAAATCAAGAATTCATGCAAAGAAGTTTAAACATAAACCTATTTCTAAATCTCTATCCCTTATGGATTGGAGAAACTCCATACTGAAATCTTTCGGTTACGATCCTCTTATTTGTGCCAAATGTGGATCAGAGATGCATTTCGCAGCTCTTTACTTTCAGTTTAAAAAATACCGTTGGAAGAACTCTATAGGAAGGCCATCACTAAAATCCGAGACAAAGAGGATAGTCTCGCTACAAACAAAACCTCTTTATATCAGAAAATGAAGGCACATTCAGCAAGATACTCTTACCAACGGCACACAAAATGAATTGTTTTCTCCCCGCAGCAGCAGAAAACAATCACAATGATTATAACTCATGCTAATCGGTATTCCAAAGTACCCTTTATTAAATTCAACCCATTTTTAAAAAGAATATATGTCATGTTCTAATCATAGTCAAAGCACTTTCCTATAAAGCCAGCAAAAGACTCGCACAGGCCGGATACTACAGTATCCTTGACCGGTACGAGTCTCTGCACTTATACGATTGAACCGCCGTGTACCGAACGGTACGCACGGTGGTGTGAGAGGTCGGGGCTTATTCAGCCCCTCCTACTCGATTTTGTTGAACTTTTTGAGTTGCTTTATAGAATCGGATGTGTAGCCCCTCATCATCACGGATGCCTTCACCTATGAAAGAGTTTGCGTGAAGGATGGGGGCCAGTGCCTTGGAGTCCGTGATAAATGTCGGAACAGAATGCCATGGGCGAGGCCTTGCTCCATCGGTGAACCACGCTTCATTTTGGACATAAATATGGCAGGGTGAACCTGTATGATCCGTACCGGTCAGCATATACCTCGCGGACATGTGCCGGACATTGGCGGCATTTGTAATCTGCGTATCCACACCACAAGGCTCGATGATTCCCTGAAACAGAGGACCGCTTACTATCCCTGTAAACGGGATCATACGGACAATGCCTGCTTTGCTTTCAAGCTCAACAATTCCTTTCGGATCTGTTTGAACAAGCAAGTCCAAAATCATATTCTCTTCCTTTATAATCATATTGGCATAAAGCTCTCCTCCTCAATGATGTCCTGCGTACTTGTCCGCTGCCAGCTTCCCACAGTATTCCGCGACAAAGGCTGCAAAATAAGAAATAACGAAGGTGACGGGCCAGTCGCGGACGAAGCCCTGAACCCAAAGTCCCATCTGCTCCGATGCCGGAATGGCCTCGTTATAAAAGATATTGACTCCCGAAACGATCGCTGTATTAAAGGTATTCAACACAAGCGAAGGGATGATGCCGTCAGTTAGTTTCCACGCGAGCGTCCCTTCCTTCAATCCCAGCCGGCGGCAAAATGCCGCCGACCAGTCTTTGTATGGAAGGAAAATACTGACCAGTATGATGACCAGACTGATCATCGCCCAGATTTTAAAGACATTGGAAATATTGAGAGCTATTCCATCAAGCAGGAGCACGGCAACCGCCATGATGAGCCCCATAACCAGTGACAGGACAAGAAACAGGGTTTCTCCGTAATGTGTTTTCAGCATAGTCAGATATCCAGTGCGGCGTGATGGCCCTGGTAGGTGACCTTGGTGATGGTGCCGACGGCGTTTGCGAACAGCCTTCAGCACCTCAATCGCAAGGCGGCAGCGGTTCTCGGTAGAGCCGCCGTATTCATCGGTGCGGTGGTTGAACATTGGGGACAGGAACTGGTTGAGAAGCCAGCCGTGACCTGGGTGGACCATGACCATCTCAAAGCTTGCCCGCTTGCAGAGTCCGGCCACATGGCCGTAGGCTGCGACAATCTCGTCGATCATATCTTTTGTGAGAGCCTTATATGGTCCGCCGTCGGCACAGACACCGTCATCGGCGGACCACTGGTTCAGACCGTGGGACTTGTTCTTGTCAGTCATATAGGTGCCGGCAAACATGCCGGAGTGACTCAGCTCAATGCTGGGAATTGCTTCGTGGTTCATGGTCTTCACCATATCGGTCGTCACGGCACCGGGAGCGGAGACGCCGGGAGTATAGGCAAGGCTCAGCGCCTCGGCGGAGTCAACCGCGGCGCGGTTTACCATCTCGAGTTTACCCTTCCATTCATAGTGAAGACGAAGAGATTCTTTCGCGTAATCCATAATATCCTCCAGCAAATATTCTTTCTGTTCAGAAATCCCCGCCTCCAGAGAAGCGGGGATTCGATTTTATCATTCTTCAGACCTTTTCGCCCATGTAGTAGAGGGTGCCGTCCGCCGTCTTGGAGAAACGGCACAGGAACTCATCATAAGCGATCCAGCTCTCGCGGGGATAGTTGGCATGAGTCATGCCCGCGACACGCCCAACGGTGAGCATGGGGATCTTGTTGGCATTGCAGTAGACAAACCAACTGATCTCGCCGCAGGTGTACTGCAGGGGCTTTTCCTCAAGGCCGTAGAGCTTGATGAGGTTTCGGAGGTAGGCCGCGATGGGAGCCGTGACCCCAAACTCCATCTCACCGTGCTCGCGATCGGCCACCAGCCAGTCGCGGTCTCCGAAGAGGAACATGTAGGGCACCCGAGGATTGATCCTCTCCGGAAGCACCAGATCATGATCCGGGTCCACGAGGGCGGACCAGGGGGACACGGCGGCAAAGACATTGGGAGCATGCTCGGCAAGTGCCGAGGTCATCATGCCGCCGCTGGACTGTCCGCAGGCGTAGACGCGGGTCTCGTCGATTGTGCGGCGGGTCTTCACGTCCTCGACGACCTTCAAGAGGAAGGCTACGTCGTCGATTTTCTCACCCTTGTACTCTCCGTTCCAGAGAAGTGTATTGCGCACGCTGCCGGGGCGCTGCTGGTAGACACTTGACTCGGGAATGACGGCAATGAAATTCCGCTCCTCCGCAACACGGCTGATGCCGGAGAGACTGAGGAAGGATTCTGCACTACCGCCGCGCCCGTGCATGCACAACACCAACGGGGCCTTTGCGCCGCTCTTTTTCACGCTCTCGGGCACATACTCATACCACAGGCGGGTAAAGCCCTGGTGCTCCATGGTGTGCTTTTCAAAGCCGTAGGCGTCGGGGTCGATGCGGTTGCGCAGCATCTTGTGGCCATAACCGCGATGACGGCAGGCCTTGGACAGAAAGGTCCAAACCGCGTCGGCAAGCTCCCGGGTCATGGGGCCGGTATAACCATTGGTGACGCGCACCTGGGAGATTTTTTCCTCGTTGATCTGGCTGGATTTGCAGACGGTGGAGGGGAAGTAGATTTCGTCGGCGAGGGCGTTTGCAAAGCGCTCCATGTCCGCATCGTTCTGCTTTTTCCAGTATGCGCAGACGTCGGCGTTGGCGTCGGTATTCTCCTTCCAGCCCATCCAGACCGGCACCTGCACCTTGGCGGCGTCGATGGAAAGCTCGGTCTTGCCGGTGTTCTGTGTACCCTGAAGGGCTTCGGCGTTGAGCATGGCGCTCTTATTCAGCTCACCGAAAGCGGCGAGACCGGACCACTCACTGCTCATCTTCATGACGGCCTGGTTGGCAATGATCGCTCCGTCGCCGAGACCGAGGGCGTAGATATTGTCCTGCATGGTGACATAGGCCTGACGGGACTGGATCTGCATGTAGACCTTGTTCATGTAGTCGGCGTCGCTGCCGTCTGCTTTCCATTCCCCGTTTTCGGGGATCATGATGTGCAGGAAGAGATCGTGTTCCTCGGCGAAGGAGAGCCAGAAGCTCTCCTCCAGCCATTGCAGGATATTGTCACAGGCGGGCGGGGCCACCACCAGGCAGGGCTGGTTGTAGCGCAGGCCGGACTTGAGGTAGGTGTAGAAGGAACGAGTCCCGTTTTCGAGCTTAACAGTTTCTTCAAACAGTCCCGAA
>DFGY01000095.1 GCA_002372505.1 Firmicutes bacterium UBA3738 | reverse complement strand
GGGCGACTACATGGCAAGAAGTATCAGCTATGACGGTGTACAGTACGAAACAATCACCCATCATCTCGATGAGGTACAGACCGATATCTACAACAAGATGAGTGAAGGGTGGAGGACTGTTTTAAGGAATCTTGAGAAGGCTATTGAAATAACCGGCGCCGACTCCAAAGCAAAATCAAATGCGCGTCAACAGTTCTGGGGAACTCTTCAAAGATTCTACAACCAGATCCTTACATCCATGGCTTTACCATCTGTCATTGCGGATATGGAAAACGAACTGGAAAACGGCCGGAGCATTGTTATTCAGTTAGTAAACACCAACGCTTCACAGACAGACAAGAAGCTAGCGGAAATGAAGGATGGAGACCTTGAAAACCTTGACCTCACTCCTTCAAAGGCATTGATGGAATATCTCAAGAAATCCTTCCCGGTACAGGCATTTGAAAAATACGAGGATGAAGATGGAAATATCAAGACAAGACCGGTAGTAGACAGCAAGGGAAATCCGGTAAACGACAAACGAGCGATAGCACTCCGTGATAAACTAATCGACGAAATCGGTGAGATGCAGGTTCCGGATGGACCTCTTGAAATGATCCTTGACCATTTCGGAGTTGATAAGGTTGCGGAAGTCACAGGACGTACCAGGAGAGTCGTTTACAAGAAACAGTCAAACGGCATAATGAAGCGTGTTACGGAGAACTGGAGCAAGGAAAAGGGCGAAGCCGATGCCAATGCGTTTCAGGATGGCAAGAAGCGGATTATTATCTTCTCAGAAGCAGGCGGAACCGGAAAATCCTACCATGCAGACAGACGTGCAAAGAACCAGCAGCAGAGAGTTCATTATATCCTTCAGCCGGGATGGAAAGCAGATACTGCCATTCAGGGACTTGGACGTACGCACAGAACTAATGAAGCGAGCCAGCCTATATACAAACTTGTCACAACGGATGTAATGGGACAGAAACGATTTACTTCTACCATTGCAAAACGTTTGAACCAGATGGGTGCGCTCACAAAGGGACAGCGTGACGCAGGATCCGGAATCTTCAGCGAAAAGGATAATCTGGAAACACCTTTGGCAGCAGACGCTCTTGAAGCTTACTACAGACAGGCACCAGAAGAACTGGTAAGAAGCCTTGGTGTAAACATCTATGATGAATATGGACGTATCAATGATTCTGCCGAAGCACTTCGTGATGTAAGTAAATTCCTCAATAGAATCCTTGCATTAGATATAAAGGACCAGAACGAGGAGTTCGAGAAGTTCTATTCCATCCTTGAGGAAAAGACGGAACAGGCTATAAAGAACGGCACTCTGGACAGAGGACTTGAGACCATTAAGGCGGATAAGATTGCGGTAATAGACGAGAAAGAAGTTTATAAAGACGAAAACTCTTCTACTGCCACGAACTATGTACAGCTGAAGGTTTCCAACAAACCGGAACTCATGTCCTATGAAAGAATTATGGACAACGCACCTGAGTCCATGGTGCGTCTCCAGGATGGCAGTGTAAGAGCTGTGTATAAAGGGCTCAACAAAACGGATCCACGAACCGGAAAAATCATCAAAACCTATTTATTACAGAGTCCAATTCGTGATGTATACAATCGTTACTCCGAAAAGACTCTTGATGAACGTACAACACCGATTCCTAAGAACGAATGGAAAAAGGCATGGGCAGAAGAGATAAAGAAGGCTCCTGAATATATCGACCATACTGTTCACATGCTTACCGGAACACTTCTTCCAATCTGGAAGCAGCTTCCGCAGAACAACACACGTGTCATGCGTATTGTTACGGATGATGGCAAGCAGTACCTTGGACGTATTATTGATAAGCAGGAGATCGACGGTGTTTTAAGAAAGCTTGGTACAGAACGTGTAAAGGAGAATTACACTTCAAAGGACCTCATGAAGAAGATCCTTGATGATAACCAGGAGATCATTCTTACTTTTAATAAGTTACACATTAAAAGAAGCCGCGTAGCCAATGACTACCGTATTGAAATCACCGGAAATAACCTTTGGTCTCTTCCAAAGTATTACGATGTATTCAGTGAAAAGATCAATGGCAAAGACCGGTACTTTGTTCCTACCGGAGAAAGAGGTGAAAAGACTTTAGCAAAGCTTTTGTCTCAAAACGCAATCCGCGATATTGTTCCAGCCGGAACCGCAGACGACGATGTTCTTTATTCTAAGAGCGGCCATGTCCGTACAAAACCGGAAAAGCCTACCGTAAAAGAAATCGAAGCGCAGAATGCAAAGCTGGAAGAACAGAAGAAGGCAGAACGTGAAAAGGGTGTTCCTACTTCCAATGTGGAGGAACTGGAAAAGGACAATTCCAAGGACTGGACAGCGGAAAAGAACAAGGAAAGTACCGTCGATACGTCAAAGCGTCTTTCTGATATCATCGGCAAAGCACTCCATGATTTCGGTATCAATTACACATCCGGAACACGATACGTAAAGGGCGATGGTGTAGAAGGTGAGTACAACAGAAAGAACCATGGAATTCGTACAAAGATCACAAATGATCTTCCGACATTTTCTCATGAGTTCGGACATTGGCTTGACCAGAAATACAACGTAATTACCGACGAAATGCCAACAGACGTTCTTAAGGACCTGAAGGCGGCCTTTGAGAAGAAGGAGGAAAACAAGGAAAACTACACACAGGATTTAATTCCAAGAGAGGGATTCGGTGAATACATTCGGTATTATCTCCAGAACCGGGATACCGCCGGCATGGACTATCCGAAACTTACAGAGTATTTCCTTAAAAAGCTTTCTCCGAAAGAGCTTGCAGAACTTAACGGTTTTGCAGATCAGGTGAATGCGTACTATTCCATGGATACTGATTCGGCAGCAGGCCATATCCGTTTAAAGGAGGACAGCCGACCGGATTATCGTACCGTGAAAGAAAAGTTCCATGACTGGTGGCACCATGGCTACCAGGAGTGGATAGACAGCAATCACGGCTTCCGGATGTTCGATATCGCGAATAATACCGATGCCTATACCTATGCGGCCAATGCAGCCTATACGGATGCACGTGTGGTAAAGACTCTTACCGATGCAATCTATACACCGGAAGGATACTACGTAGGACCGGGCCTTAAATATGCTCTTCGGAATATCAACGTCGATGACAAGAAGGAATACATGGACTTCGGTGAATATCTGATCTGCCGCCATGCAGTAGAGTGGATAGAGCAGAAGAAACGTGTATTCGCGGATGATCGTAAGAACAATATACAGTGGCTTAACAACCGCCGGAAGGAACTCGAAAAGGCATATCCTAAGTTTTCAGGGGCAGCAGAGGACGTTTATCGTTTCCAGCACGACTTCTTGCAGACGTGGGGCATTGGTTCCGGTATCATTTCAGCGGACGCATTTGAAGCAATGCAGAAAATGTATCCGGAGTACGTTCCGTTCTTCCGTGCTGGCTTTAAGAACCGTGGTAATGCATTAAAGAAAGCAAAAGGTTCCGGACGCGATCTTATCCATCCGATTGATAACATCATTGATTCTGTTACCAAGACCATGCACACTGCAACCCCAAACAAAGTAATGCTTATTCTCCGTGAAGCGGCATTAAAGAGCGGAGCGGATGCATTATGGATGGAGCAGATACCGGAACAGAAATTTGCAGAGAAATTCAGTACCGAAGAGTTAAAGGCAAAGCTCAAGGACAACACCGCATATACCTTATGGGGAATGCAGGCATCCGCGGAAGCAGTAGACGCAATGCAGGATATTATTGATACGATCGACGACATGCTGATTCAGTATCGCTCCGGAAGGGCTCTTAAGAGCCGGAACGAATTCCGAATCATGGTAAACGGCAAGCCGGAATACTGGAAGATCAATAACGACCTTCTGCTGAATTCCGTCCTTGATATGGACTACCGTGATACAAGCAAGGTTATAAAGGCTTTCGGCGATATGAATAGACTTATGACGTATGCCACCACCGGCGGCAATATTATATGGTCAACAACCTCAAACTCAATTCGAGATCTTTTAAGCATGATCGTGTATTCTCCAGCGAAGAAGCTTCCAAAACGTTTGCGGAATCTCTGCGATGAATATGTACAGTCTACAAAGGAGGAAATGGGTAAATCCGTAAGCCCTATCTATGAACAGTATTTAGCATTAGGAGGTGATGATGCACAGGTTTATTCCGGATCTGAAAAATATGTGAAGGATATCCGGAAGATGCTTTCCAAGAAAAAGAGCTTTAATCCACTGAAGGTTACGAACTTTGTTTCGGATACCATTGAGGCGGGACCTAGATTTGCAATCTTTAAGGAATTCATTGAAAACGGAGCAGAACCACAGAAAGCTTTTCGTGCGGCCATGGATATCACGACTGACTTCAAGAGACATGGAAAGAATTCCAAGATGATGAATAACTTCATTCTGTACTTCAACGCTTCTCTCCAGGGTGTCGATAAATTCATAAGACACTTCACGGCGGAAGATAGAGCCGGCATGAAGGATCGTAAGAAGGTTATTATGGGCAGAGCGCTTTACTTTTTGACCATTTCCGCTATCGGTGCCGCATTAAGCTATTTCCTGAACCATGACGACGAGGAAAAGAAGAAGAATTACAATCTTCTTTCCACCTACACGAAGAACAATTACTATTCCATTCCGATTCCTGGATCAGACGGAAAGTATTTGACCATTCCAAAGGCTCACGAAACAGCCGTGCTGGAATCTTTCATGGAAAGACTTCTGGAATATTCTCTTGATAAGAATAAACATGCCTTTGATGAGTTCTACAATTACGGAGCGGATCAGTTCGCACCAAGTGGTGTTTCAGATGTTCTGAAGCTTCCGGCGAATGTGGCCACAAAGGGAGCCGACCAGGCAGCAAGAGAACTTCTTTCTGGTGTATTCTCCGGCATGGGCCCTATGGGAGTCGGTGAACAGATCGCCGCAAACCGGAATTATATGGGAAGGCCGATTGAAAATACATTTGAAGCGGAGAAGCTGAGACCGTCAGAACGCTATAACGAAAATACCAGCCAGGCTGCATATCTTGCCGGCAAGTATTTGAACCTTAGTCCAAAGATGGTTGATCACTTCGGTGAGAATGTTTTAGGCTTCATGTGGAAGTATCCGGAAGCATTGTTCCCTATCGACGATGGCAAGGGCACAAAGGGCCAGAGAGATCTTACCCTTGGTGTAGGAAAGACATATATCCGGGACAACACCTATTCAAACGATGTGACAAATTACATCTATGACAAGGCGAATGAGTCCGCTATGGAACATAACTCTACCGGAGAAAAGGCAGCAGAGGCGAAAGCCGACAGCAATATGAGCCAGTTCTACACCACCTTCAACAAGCTGTCTAAGGAAGAACCGGAAACAAACGAAAAGAGAAGCGCACGAAAGAATGTCTTGAATGATCTTCTCGATTATCGCGACAAGACCGGTTCCCTTCCTGCCACACAGCAGGAGATCTACGACATGGTAGACCGTACCGGTGATACCTCTCTCATGCCAGGAGTCATGAAGAGCACCATCAAGGACGCGGAAGGAAATGAACACAGCCTTACATCCGGTGAGTATGTGAATTTACAGAAGAGCTATGAGGATTATTACTGGAGATATGCCGGTGAATCCTTCAACAACTCGGAACCGGATGAGAAGAAAGCCTATGTTCTGGAACAGGCCGCAAAGCTTGCAAAGGAACAGGCACAGAGCGACATGCTTAATCAAAAGGGCATGGCCTCCCCTTCTGATAAGCTTCTTGACTGGGTTCAGTCCGGTAATGACTTTGATACCTATGTAGACACGGTTTACAATATCAAGGCAATCAAAAACGAATATGCCGGATCCGACAACAAGGAAGAACGACAGTCAGAGATTGCCAGGGAAATCCAGAGCACAGGTCTTTCTGAGGATTCAAAGAAGAAACTCTGGGAAATCGCAGGATACAAGGCGACAGAAGGAAGCTACGGGAAATTCTTTTAATCCTTAACAAAATACAGGCAGCAGCCACTAAGGGGAACCGTTTCGACGGTTCTCCTTTTTTATAGGTCGGTGCTATTTTTTTTAATGCTTCGTTATGCTTTACGTAACGGAGGAAATAACCATGATCGAGATCATTAACCGAGAACTTCTTATTCCACCAGAGGAATACAACATTGGAACAAATTATGATTCCAACACAGAAGAACGTCATTTTCACATGAAACGTATTGTATCCAGTGGTGTTGATCTTGCCTCTCTGGATTTTCACCTGGACATGCAATACACAAACGGTGATAAGAACTCTGTGACTCTTACAAAGGATGTGACCGAAAAGGACATTAACCTTACTCTTCCAATCGTCAATTCCATGCTTCAGGTTCCCGGCGCGGTGTTGATTCAGCTCCGGGCCCTTACGGAAGATGGAACTTGTAAGTGGACTTCCTATCAGGGCGCCTTGTTCGTAGAGGAGTCCATCAATACACCGGCCGCATGGGAAGGCAGACTCACGGAACTTGAACAATTAGAGAGGGATATTCAGCGTGTAGAGGATGATATTTCCAGCCTTAATACAGACGAAGCGGCCAGAAAAGAAGCGGAAGAAGCCCGCGTGGAGGCAGAGAACGCACGAGAAGCGGCCGAGGAAACAAGAGCAGCCACATTTACTGAAAATGAAGCAGCCCGGCAGGCTGCATTTGATACAGCGCAGGCAACTCGCAGCGCCGCGTTTGAATCCAGTGAGGATGAGAGACAGGCAACATTTGAAAGCGCGGAAACGATACGTCAAAACACTTACGAAGCAGACGTTGCAGAATTCAACGAAAAGCAGGCTCTTTTACGTGGATATGCGACAGCAGCGGAGTCTTATGCTCATGGCGGTACAGATTCCCGCACCGGCGAGGAAACCGACAATGCCCGTTATTATAAAGAGCAGTCGGAGATCATCAAAAATCAGATATCACAGGCCGCAGCGCTATTCATTCCTATGTTTAGCGTTGACTGGGATCCAACATCATCGACCTTTGGCCATCTGATCAGTAATACAGAGGCGCAGGGAATTCAATTCACTTTGGAAAACGGCCACCTTTACGGTGAGCTATTGGAGGGATAAACAATGGCAAAAGTAGATTATGGCGCAGTAGCACTCATTCCGGTGGGCGATTACAGTGCGTCCAGACAGTACCATGCAAATGAACTGGTGGGATATCAGGGTTCTTCTTATATTGCATTACAGAATCCACCCGTCGGTACATTACCGACAAATACAACCTATTTCATGCTGCACACCGAAGGCACAAGCATCGCCACAGCCAGCACACCGGGCACCGTAAAACCGGATGGAACTTCCACCGTGGTTGATGGAACCGGAGCTATGTCCGTGAAACCTTCTATTTTACAGACAATCCAGGACACAGCGGAATCAGCTTCAAAGATCGGAAATGTTCCTACCGGGGAAACGTTGCAGTCACAGCTTAATGCCGCTGCTCAGTCTATCGTTCAGAATACGACAGACATTACTCAGCTCAAAACAGACGTCGCTCAGAATACGACAGACATTACTCAGCTCAAAACAGACGTCGCTCAGAACACGACAGACATTACTCAGCTCAAAACAGACGTCGCTCAGAATACGACAGACATTGCGGCAAATGCTGCCGGTATTTCTGCGCTAAACACGGGTTTAACGTCAAAAATTGGAACGTTTGAAACTCAGCAAGCTAACAGAATTCTCAACATTGTACACGATACGAATTCTGACGAGATTATCGCCCATGACGAAAAGTTAGATAGATGGTTTCCGATATGGCAACAGGTTAAATATTATCAAGGCACATGGCTTACACCTGTAGCACAGAATCTTGTCATTGATTCAGCCACATTGTTTGGTTGGGGTAGATTGCGTATACTATGCATCAATTTCCATTTTACGCAACAGACTAATTTAGCGGATGGTGTACAGTTGTTTAGTATGTTGTCAACTGCGCCTGTCGGCTCATTTTTCGCTCTTGCAAGAAATGGTTCTAGTCAGATGGCACAGTTAGCCTTAAATGGCAACAAAACCATCAACTTGTGGGGTGCTATGCAGTCTGTCGCAACTTCGATGTGGTCAGTGCAGTTCACGTACTTTACGGTTTAATAGTTGATGCCCTTTCTCCAATATTCAGTGAGATTTACAACGAGCAATTGAATATCGGTTGCAGCGGAGTTTTTTGCATTAAAACACGTTACTATCAAATGATGGTTTTGGGGATTTATATAAATGTTAGTTGGCACAATTGAGTTACCGCCTGCAAAAGTGACATTAACGGAATATGTCTCATAAAAATCATATCCACCATATCGATTTGGTATAATTCCTGTATCCCATTCCATCGAGGAAAATGCATTTAACGTTGTTTGTGGTGGATTCGTAATTGCGTGTAAAGTATGTGATTTTACTGGCAGGAATACACCACCTGTACGTGTTTGACCACCATCGCTAGATGAATATATTTCGGGAGCGAGACCAGTTGTTACTTTCATATACATGATTTCGTTATCTTTTCTAGCAATAAGACCCGAATATACGGAGCTGTTCGGATTGGTACCATGCACTATACTATTCGATAAACCCGTGTTTATCGAATAAAAAAAATTTTCAAAAACCGTCCATAGGTCGGTGCTTATGATTTTTAAAACAATTTATAATCCAAAATAGAGAGGAAAAAATTATGACAATTTATGAAGCTGAAAAAGCTGTATTGAATGGTGGAAAGTATGACCTTTCCGTCGAAGAAAATAAAATTAACGTCTTTCTTGCGTCCAATGCTATTACTGCATCGGAACACGAAGAACTCTTAGCTTTAGCCCATGACAACACTACCATGGACACATTACTCCCTAGTGAGTCCGCACGACTCACTGCACTGGAAGAGCGTGTCGGTGCGCTGGAGAAGCGTGAGAATGGAGTAACTGAGTGGCCAGAGTGGGTAAAACCTTTATCCGCAGACAAGTATGTCAAGTATGGGGAAGGTGTAACCTTTGAGGGCAATCATTACTTGTTTGTCAACAAGCACATACCAGCACGTGCCGGTTTTAACCCGAGCACATACCCTAAATCATGGTATAAGGTAGCTGACTTAAGCACATCTATTGCGGACGCGCTTGCGGAATATGAAGCCTCACTTCCGAAGGAAGAGAAACCAGTGAACAGTGTCGAGCCTGTTACTGTTGAGGAAATTCCAAAGACAGATGAAATGTAAGGAGGCATCCCATGTATCAGCCATATAATCCGTACGGATTCCCTCAAAATATGCCGCAGAATATGCCGCAGGCTATACAAAATCAGATGCAAATACCAAAGGTCCACGGACGGGAAGGCGCCACTGCTTTCCCTATGGGCCCTAACAGCAGTGCTCTTGCAATGGATGAAGGAGCGCCGATCGTATGGGAGATAGTAACAGATTCGGCCGGATACAAGACCGTCACTCCATTTGACGTAACACCACACGAAGAGACGAAACCGGCTACAACAAACGACTTAAAATCACTTCTTGATACAATGAAGTCTTTTGATGAAAGACTCACCAAATTGGAGGGATTAGAGAATGTTTCAGAATCCAATGATGGAACCACTGTCAAAACAGTTACCAAATCAGCAAAACAGTAGTCAAACAATTCCGGGAGCTTCACCGAACCAGATGGCACAGATTATGAACCTGGTAAATCAATCCGGTGGAGATCCACAAAAGGCTTTTTACGAATTGGCCAAACAGCGTGGAGTTGATCCACAAGCTGTAATCAATGTGGCCAAAAACCTTGGTTTTAAAATTTGATTTCAATTAAGCAGAGCTCACTTAAATGAAAAATATATTTTAAAAAGAAGGAGACATATCTATGGATATGGACATGACAAACGGATCAGGCGGATTTATGTGGCTTGTGCTCATCTTTGTGCTTTTGTTTGGAATGGGTGGAGCCGGCCTTGGCGGAAACAATGCAGCTATGGCAGGGTTTGCTACACAGGCAGATCTTAACAATGCTATCAATCAGCAGACAACCGCATTAAATCAGCAGCAGATTTTACTTTCCAGCGCGAACAACAATTACGAAACCGCGCAGCTTATCAATGGCCTTGGAATGGCAAACATGAACCAGAACAATTCCAACCTTGTTAATGCTATTCAGGGATTTAACACCCTGTCCGCGCAGATCACCAATCAGACCAACGTGCTGAGTTCAAAGCTTGACAACCTAGGCTATCAGATGAACCAGTGTTGCTGTGAGATTAAAACACAGATGCTTCAGGACCGTCTGACTGATAAGACAGCCGATCTTGTTGCAGCACAGGGCGTAATCAACAATAGCCAGCAGTCTCAGTATTTACTTGGACAGATGGGTAAGTGGGTTGCCAATGCTCCAGCGGCGACAACATAAGGTGGTGACAGCCTATGAAGGAAATGGAATTGCTCGCGGACAAGATCGCGGAGGAACTTAACGATGCCGAACGATATATTCGCCTGGCACTGGAATACCGCGATAAACTTCCGGCAATGTCAAAAACTTTCTATGATCTGTCAAACGATGAAATGAATCATGCAAATGTATTGCACAAGCAGACGGTTCAACTCATTGACGAATACCGGCGCAACCATGGAGATCCACCAGCAGATATGCAGGCGATATACGACTATCTGCATACAAAACAAATGGAACATGCTCATGATATCCGGATTTGGCAGGATTCATACAAGTAACATGCTGAAAAGAGGCAGTCACTATATAGTGGCTGCCTTTTTTTAATAGGTCGGTTAGTCTTAAAAAGCAAGTATGGTATAAATGTTTTTGAGTACTTTTTAACAAAAGGAGAGATTTTTCAATGAACCAGTCTATCGTAATTACTCCGGCAGATTTGATGCAGGCCATTCTTTATATTTGTGGAGCCATTGTGACAATTTCTGCCGCTTCTGTTGCAATCACAAACATGATTCAGAAAATGCGCCGGCCAAACGCAATTCAGGACGAACGTATTGATGCTATCGAAAATAAATTAAAGGTCCATGATCTGTACTTATCAAACGACAAGGAGCAGCTTAAGGATCTGAAACTTGCGACAAAAGTGCAGATTAAAGCAACACAGGCCCTTCTTTCGCATAGCATAGACGGAGATGCCCTCGACGAAATGGTAAGCGCTAAAAACGCGATATCAAATTATATTGATGGGAAAATAATGCTATAGGTCGGTGCTAATAGGCATTATCTATGTGATATGAATATACCATAGGAAAAACCTTGACTCACGGGAAAGACCGCGGAGGGACAAATATGTATGAATTTCTATTAAATCTCCACACATTTGATGGCGAAGGCGGTGGCGCAGCCGCTGGTGCCGCAGGTGCAGGAGAAGCGGGCGGAGAATCTTCCCAGGCCGCCGCTGGGGACAATGGGGCGAACGGACTTTTTGCTGGTCCGGACAATTCGACGGACGCCACGTCGGTACAAGTACCATCTTTTGAGGACTATGTTTCGCAGCATAAAGATGAAGCAAATAAGTGGTTCCAGGAAAGATTTAACCAGCGCTTCAAGGACTACAAGACAATTAAGTCACAGATGAAAGCAACGGATTCTATCCTGGATATGCTGGCCACGAAGTACGGAATCGAGGATACGCATGATGTAAATGCTATTACACAGGCGCTCCAACAGGACGACTATCTCTATGCGGAACGAGCAGAAGCAAATGGAAGAACCATCGAGGAACAGCGTAATTGGGATATGCTGGAACGTGAGAACCGGAAATTCCGGCAGGAGCAGCTAAATGCACAGCGCTCTCAGCAGATTCAGAGGCAGATGGAAGAATGGGAAAATCAGAGCAACAATCTGAAGCAGATCTTCCCGGACTTTAACCTGGATCAGGAATTGACCAATCCAGACTTTGAAACTGCGTTACGAAGCGGCTTATCCATTGAACGTGCATTCTATGCTGTCCATGGAAAGGATATTCTTACCGGCGCCATGCAGGATACAGCCAAAGCTGTACGACAGGCCACGGCAGAGGATATGGCTGCGCGCAGATCGTCGCGGCCAAGAGAAAGCGCAATCGGTGGGCAAGCTTCTGCAAAGGTGCAAAAAGATGTACATAAACTATCACGACAGGAGAGAGCAGAGATTGCAAGACAGTCTATGTTAGGCAGTGTCCGCTTCAATTAAGGAGCTTTTATGTATAAATATCTTTTAAATCTTCATACCTTTGATACCGTAATCAACGCAACTACATCCCAGGCAACCGGAAACGACCTGAGACCAGAGATCAAGACTTACTACTCTGATTATCTCATTGATCTTGCTGAGGCAGAGCTTGTACATGATCAGTTTGGCCAGAAGAGAAATATTCCGGCCGGTTCTGGTAAGACCATCGAGTTCAGAAAGTTCAATCCGCTTGCAAAGATCACAAATGCCCTTGTTGAGGGTGTTACACCGGAAGGCCAGGCACTCGATACATCCGCTATCACTGCTACCGTTTCACAGTATGGTGGATACGTAGTAATCACAGATCTTCTTGATCTTACTGCAATCGATAATGTTAAGACAGAGGCTGTACAGCTGATCGGTTCTCAGGCAGGCCGCTCACTCGATACCGTTGTAAGAGAGATTCTTAACGGTGGTACAAACGTACAGTATCATGAGGGCGAGCGTGCAAACCGAGCCGCTATCACTGCATCTGATACTCTTACAGTAAAGGCCATTCGTGCTGCTGTAAGAACACTGAAGAGACAGAATGCAAAAACCATTAACGGTGATTTCGTTGGAATTATTCATCCGGATGTTTCATATGATCTTATGTCTGATCCAAACTGGGTTGAATGGCAGAAATATACATCTCCAGAACACATGTATGAGAATGAGATCGGTAAGATCGCTGGTGTCCGTTTCGTAGAGACCACAGAAGGAAAGATCTTCGAAGGCGCTGGAGCATCCGGCATGGATATCTATTCCACACTGATCATTGCTGCCAATGCATACGGCACCACCAACATCGAAGGCGGCGGCTTACAGCTCATCGTTAAGCAGAAGGGTTCCGCAGGTACAGCAGATCCACTCGATCAGCGTTCAACAGTAGGTTGGAAGGCAACCAAGACCGCAGAGCGTCTTGTAGAGGACTACATGGTTCGAATTGAGACCGCCTGCACATTTAATGAATAACTAAAGCGGGGATTTTTCCCCGCACAGGAGGAAAATATGGCAAAGACAAACAATAATACAGAATCAGTAGAGGAAGCAAAGACTTCTGAAGATACCGTACAGGAAGCAAAGACTCCTGATACCGCACAGGATGATGACTATGTGGACCATATACCGCTTTTCCGGGATGGAGACCGTTACAAGGATCCGCTGAATGTAATTATCAACGGTAAGAAGTATTCCGTTCCACGCGGTGTGCCTCTTCGTCTCCCGCGCACTGTAGCAGAAGTCATTGACCAGTCTATTGCACAGGATTCCTATGCAAATGAGCTGAATAAGGAGATGCAGAAAACACAGGTAACGGAGTTTTAAGGAGCACTTATGGAATTAGGAATTGCATCTGTCGCTGCCATTACCGTCATTGCATATCTGGCAGGAATGGCCTGCCGAATAGTATCGGATGATATCATTCCAAATAAGGCCATTCCGGTTATTTGTGGAATCGTAGGAGCTATATTCGGTATTGTTGGAATGTATGTCATGCCGGATTTCCCTGCACATGATTTTATCAACGCAATGGCCATTGGCATTGTATCTGGATTAGCCGCCACAGGCATTGACCAGATCAATAAGCAGCGCAAGAAATTAAATTAAATCATTACACCTTTCGACCGGCGGCATAGAGTGCTGCCGGTCCTTTTATTAAGGAGGAATTATTTATGGAATATAGAGGGTTCGACATTTGTGAATACCAGGGAACCGTTGATTGGCCAAAAGTGAAGGCGGCCGGCTATGATTTTGGTATCTTCCGGATCTGCAAGCGGAATAAGACAACTGATCCGCAATTTGAGAACAACTACAATGGAGCACGATCTGTAGGAATGAAAGTAGGAGTGTATATCTATTCCTATGCATTGAGTGAAAATGACGCAATCGAAGAAGCAAACCGTGTATGTGACATTATGGCCGGCCGGCCACTGGATATGCCGATATGGTTAGATCTTGAATGGGAAAACCAAGCAGCCCTCGGCGCGGATAAGATCACGGCCATAGCAAACAAATTCATCGAGACAATACGTTTTAGAAGCGCGTACAATGTAGGAATTTATACTAACCAGCATTGGCACGATAACCTGATCAAATGGAATAAGCTACCTGCGGTAGATTGGTGGGCTGCACGGGTTCCGAAAAACGACAATGGAACAACAAGACTTTCGCCAAAAGGAAGTTATACGGTACATCAGTATTCCTGGAAAGGAGTTGTTCCGGGGATCCCGGCCAAAGAGATCGACATGGACGTATGCGTGAAAGATTATTGGAAAGACGAGGAAAAAGGGCCACATTGGATTCATACGGAAGATGGTTCATGGTATTACCGAATTGCTCCGGGAGTGAACGCACACGGATTCATGACAATCAATCATCACAGATACTATTTTGATAAGACAGGAAAGCTGCAAACAGGATGGTTTCAGGTTGATAATGCATGGTATTACGCACAGCCTAGCGGCGGACTTGAGGGAGCAATCTATCGCACGGATGAAATTGGCCGGCAGGCTATATGGTATCTCAATTAGGATTTTGGGGCCATTTTGGGGCCATGCCCTAAAATATTCTGTCGGATTCTATAATGTAAAAAAATATATATAGATACTCTGTAAATATTATAACCGCAGAAACACGTGCTTTTTAGATATTCACTATGACGCTATGATACATATTGGTTTTGCGGTTGATTATAAGGTTCAAATACCATAATTGTGAGAATGTTGATCGTGATTCGACTATAAGGAAGCACGTAATATAGCCACAAATAAGTAAAAATAAAAGGGATTCTCACATTGAGAAATCCCTTTTATTTCTGTCTTTGGGGCCATATTGGGGCCATTTGTTTTTTGGGGCCATTGGGGCCAACTTTATGCCATATTTTCCAGAACAGTAATGCTCTGATCTTCCATTTCACGGGTGGCTTCTGCATAGACATTCAGCGTTTCCGTAATATTTTTGTGGCCAAGACGCGCCTGTACATCCTTTGGATTTGCTCCGCCTGCAATCATTTCTGTACAGTGTGTTTTGCGCAGCGAGTGGAAATCAAAGTACGGAATGCCTAGTTCATTATGGACAACGGTATAGACTCCAAACAAGGACTTCGGCCGGAGAAGCTTCCCGTTTTCACGCACATTGATAAAGTTCATCGGCTTTCCTTCCGGCTCTGTTTCAAGATAACCGTCTGGCTGCAAATAATAGTTTGTGTAATATTCTCCGTACTTTGTCCGCTGATGCATTACATCCATCTGTTTGCGTTTCAGCAGGCTCAGGAGCCTTGAATCAATACGGAACGTTCTCACGGAATCGTATTTCGGCCGTGTTACAAATATGCGTGGTTCCTTGCCGATCTGCTGTACTTGCCGGTTCACCGTCAATGTACCGTTATGGAAGTCGATATCTTCCCAGCACAGGCCGAGAGCCTCACCGGCGCGAAGGCCGGCACGATATCCGATCATCAATAAAAGATAGTACGGAGTCTTTTCAAACCGTTTGAAGATCTTCTCGCGGTCCTCTGCGGATATATATACATGCCGCTGCTTCTTTTCACTGCCTTCTACTCTGTTTGACGGGACACGGCATGATTTTACCGGATTATTCTTTACATATTCCATCTGTATTCCCCAGTCAAACGCAGAGTTTAACCTGGCTTTAATATTGCTGATAGAGGACCGTGCAAGGCCCTTCTGAAACAGATCGTTTAAGAACTGCTGTATTGTTCTAGGCGATATGGAATTAAGGTAATAAGCGCCGATATAAGGCTTTATAAAGTGGTCGATCTGATAGCGATAATTTACCAGTGTGACCGGCTTGAAGAATCCTTTATTCAGCTCATACCATTCATCCAGAAAGTCGGCCATAGACATTTCTATAATCTGAAATTGAGAGCCGGCATTCAGGTATTCGTTCATAGCCTCTGTT
This sequence comes from Firmicutes bacterium UBA3738, assembly GCA_002372505.1. Classification (GTDB taxonomy): domain Bacteria; phylum Bacillota; class Clostridia; order Peptostreptococcales; family Anaerovoracaceae; genus UBA3738. The sequence goes on along the minus strand of DFGY01000095.1, from coordinate 25,435 downwards.
CCGGCCTTGATTGCTTCGCCTTTTGTCCGGAAGCCGGACTTACCGATCCGTTTTCGTTTCCCGTCTACTGGTGCCGCGTCAAAACGATATCGCCATGTGTTTCCGTGTTTTTCAACTCTAAGTCCTGCCATAGTTTTCCTCCTTGCTTTTTTTACAATGGGAAGGTAAACTATATCTTGCAGACAATTAGTTGAGTCCTTCCCAAGGGACTAAGAACCGCTCTACGCAAGTAGGGCGGTTTTCTTTTACTTCTTTTTTTCTTCGCTTTTCAGCATTTCTTTTGATACTGATGCCACAAAGTCCAGGATCGTCTCCTGTTCCGACGGCTGCAATACAATGAATTTCTCAATGATCGCACGCGCCTTATCATCCAGATTATATTTCTGCACCAGTGCGTCTACTTCATCCGACGCAATCGGTTTGAACATTTCACCTTCGCCGGTTAAGAGCCATTCTTCCGATACATTATATTCGCGGCAGATTGCAGCTCTCATTTGCGTGGTGACTTTGTTCACTCCGTTTTCAAGCCGCGATATCGTTACCTTTGTCACACCAAGCCGATCGCCAAATTCGCTCAACGTCAGCCCTTTTTGTTTCCGCAATTCCTTGATTCGGCTTCCTTCACTCATGTTCGACTCCTTTCCTCTATGTTAAATAGATAATATCATCGCAGAAGTAACTTTTCAACAAAATCAGTTACCACAAGTTACATTAGTTATTGACAAAGTTACGCAGTGATAATATGATGTTACCGTAAGGTATTTAATATCTTACAGCAAGAGAATTCCTCATTTATATCTTGCACCACAATAACCCCAAATCCGCGGGGCCTGTCCCTCATGCAGGTCCCGCAAATTAAATGGAAGAAGAGGAAATGCGATTCAGTTTATATGATTGTGGTCAAAACACACAGGAAGTAGACGACTTTGAAGAAGCTATTGCATGGCTTACTTCCAAGTGGAAAGAGGCCCTTAACAATGATTGTATTGACGAAATCGAAGCCATGGAACGGATGCGGATCTATGATCCGTCTGTATGGTTCATAAGAGATCGTCATACAGGAAGAAAATTTTATATCAATAGAAACTTTCTAAGTGACGAACCGACTCCGGAAGAAATCGACGAAACCGGCGAAAAGGTGAAAGCGCTACTTAATGGTTACGAAGTCGTGCTGCGATTATGCAGAAACGGGAACTGGATGACGAGCAGCGAACGTATTCAGAAACGACTCACAGCAAGACAATATATTGAGTTTAGGAAGATTGACAAGCTTCCTGAAGGCCAATTCGGAACCGTTGAAATACGTGAATACGATATAAACGGTGACTACGAAACGATCAGTTCGGAAAAATTCGGCTGATATTGTTTAGGAAACAACATCATTTTGTATCTATACGTATTGACACATATAGATACAAAAACATTAGGAGGGAGGATTATGAAAACTAGCGGTTTATTCCTGACAGGAACCATGATTGCAAAACAGATGGCACTATGCAACGCAGCGAGCGGATCTGCACGTTTAAAGGCTCACGCAAAGCTGGAAGGCATGTGTTCTGTGCTAGATGCAATGCAGATCAGCTTTACATTGACAAGAGAAGCCGACGGATATTACCGGCTGTTAGATATTGAAGGCTTTCAGTGGGAGATTGCCGGGGGCGATTATGGAAAATGCGACTAGGCTCTATCTTGTCACAGTAAAAGCCGGAGAGCTTCCCGGTGTTCTGTTTCCAGAATATGAGCTTTTCCGGATCATATCTGCAAGAGCACGGTCAAAAGACGAGGCCATTGAAAAGGCATTGACCAGTGCGGGAATAACGCGGACAGAACGGATGCAAATAACCGTAGTGTAAAGGAGAGAAATGATTATGACAAGACGACACAAGAAAGTTAGAAAAACCTGCCATCAGGCAGGAATGGGACTGATGATGGGAGCAATGCTCTTTATCATAGTGGCGATTCTGTTCGCAGAACACGACCACATGTTCGCAACGAGAATGTTACAAGATGGGATGACTGTCGTAATTCTCGGCGCGATTCTGGATGTTGCAGGCGATTTTATATAAATAAAGCCTGACTCTAAAGTTTTTGTCGCACTTAGGCAAATGACCGTGAGCGGGTTACGCGTTCAAGAGGCTTCCGTGGAACCTGCCGGGACCGGTCTTTGTGGATTCAAGTTCCACGTGCGATATTTGCCGCCGCTTTTTAAGTATGTGTGTACGTATAAGTATTGCTGATATGATTCATTTTTTATGCTCCATAGATTTGTAACCTGGCGGCGGCAAAAACCCAAAGAAAGGAGAAACGTATGTCGGAAGAAGTATCAAAGGCACAGATCGGTAATGCAACCACACTGAGCCAGACGATCAGCTCGATCGAAGATAATCAGTTACGGCTCACATTGGAAACGCTGCTGACTGGCTACGTAGACGGATATATGGCCGGAACAGGAATAAAAGGAGGAAATAATGGAGTATAAGCCTTTGTACACAGTGCCGGAAGTTGCAAAGATCCTGATGGTTAATCGTAATTATGTTTACGGTCTGATCAACGAAGGGAAACTTCCAGCCATAAAACTCGGCGCCAAAAAAGTCCGCGGAACCGATCTTGAGAAATTTCTGGCAGAATGCAAGACGGTAAACGTATGATTGTATAGAACGCACACGGAAACTACTTTGTAAAGATTTTAAAAGGAAGAAAAATGGAAAAAATAACAATAACGTTGAAAGTGGAGCTTTGCTACACAGATGATAATGTCATTGCTGCACGAAAGCGAGCGGTCAACGACGCTGCTCAAATTATGGGAAATGTGATGGAAATGGAGAACGTTGAAGCAGTTACTATGCTTCATGATAAAAAATAGAGCCGGTAGCATCGACGAAAATGCTACCGGCTTGAAATGATTATGAATGATTAGGTGACAAATCTAATCACGGTCAAGTATACCACAATTTGGGGAACGCAACAATGGCTAAGAAAAGTTTTGTATTTTACGAGAATTGGGGAATCCTACTCAGTAATTTAAATGACGCAGATGCTGGAATACTCATCAAGGCGATCTGCGCTTATCAGCATGGAGAATGCGTTGAAATCGAGAACGAAACACTTAATGCAATCTTCCAGTCATGGATTCCGCGCATGGATGAGGATGCACAAGCCTATGACGATGTGCGCGAGAAGCGCCGCGCTGCGGCTTTCCAAAAATATAATAAGGAAAAAGAAGATGCAAACAAAAGCATGCAAATGGATGCAAATGCAAACAAAAGCATGCAAATGGATGCAAATGCAAGCAAATGCATGCAAATGGATGCAAATGCAAGCAAATGCATGCAAATGGACTATGTTACTGATACTGTTACTGATACTGTAACTGTTACTGATAATGCTAGCGCATTAGATATATCAGGCGCGCGCGATGTGCAAAATCCAGAGCAAACGGTGATAGATGCATATAACGAGACCTGTAAAGACTTCCCAAAGGCCCAGAACAATGAGCGTATAAGTGGACTGATCCGGGAAAGACTGGCATTTCAGAACATGGAGATGGTACTACAAGCATTTAAAAAGGTGGCCGCGTCGGATTTTTTAGCGCGGTCTAGGTTTTGTGACCTGGAATGGATCCTCCGGATAGACAATTTCAAAAAAATTTTGGAGGGCCGGTATGACAACGGGGAGCGTGCAAGCCCACGACCAAGGCGCGTGCAGAACTTTGACAACACAGACGTGGATTATGACGCACTAGCAGCGGGGAAAGTGGCGGAAAGGCTGAGGCATGGCTAGTAGACATAAATCAATTATCGTGAATCCGGAGCACCAGGTTTGCGCGCTTTGTGGCTGTCGTGTGGGCCTGCATTGGCACCATCTTTTGCACGGTACAGCCAACCGGAGAATTGCGGACAAATACGGCCTTGCTCTATGGCTCTGCCATAACTGCCACGAGAATATACACTCTTCGCCACATCACGAGTGGACGGAGATTGACCGGGCACTCATGCAGATAGCCCAGGAACGTTTTGAGGAGCAGTACAGCCATGCCAAGTGGATGGAATTGTTCGGCAAAAACTATTATTCCGATCGTAAGATCGAGTTATCGCCATACGCATTGGCGTCTTAGGAGTGATTATGATTAACAAGATTTACAAGACAGACAACGAGCCTGCCGGATTCTGGCGAGACATTCCAGGGTACGAAGGAATGTATCAGGCATCCATCGAGGGTAATATCCGGAAGGTGTACAAAAATGGCCGGGCACGCATACTAAGCACATTTACCAAGCGGAACGTTAACAATAAGTCGCGCTTTATCGACCTGACTAAGGACGGACATAAGCGACAGGTTTTTGTGCACCACGCAGTAGCAGCGGCTTTTGGTATTGTGGCGCCGGAAGGATATGTGATCTACCACAAGGACGGATGCCTTACAAACAATGCAGTTTATAATCTGGCGCCGATCACGCGTAAGCAGCTTTCCTCTATGTGCGGCAAGCGGCAGGAATCAAGGCTTCCAGTCCTCAAGGTTGACAAGGATGGGAATGTACTGGACACATACGGATCCATTACCGAGGCGGCAAAAGACAGCGCTTTTTGCGTGCAGGCCGTATGGAACAGAGTATATGGCAAGGTTAAGCATCCGTTTCGCACAGCGGATTATACATTTGTGCTTGATAAGTGAGAGATATGACCATGACGCTGAAAGAGCTTAACGAGGAGATTAAAAAATGCAGATGGCTCAGTGACAATAGCGGTCTCAACATGGCCGGTGGGATATGCAGAGGGATGTGTATGCCATGTAAGCGCGTGATCAAAAGAGGCAAGTGCGAAATGCTGATCGAGTTAAGTAAAAAGTTGAGGGAGGAATGATTATGAAACACAAACCAGGTGTGTGGTACCCGGCAGAGGATATTCCGGACAAGGACGAGCAATATATGACGATGGCATTGCTGATCACCGGGGGGAGAGGCTCTGGCAAAATAAAATATAATCGTGCGATCTTTGCGGACGAAGAAAACTGCTACGAAGATGGCAAATATTATGTCGCTGGAAATTATTACAAGGATATTATTGTACACGGATGGTATTTAATCCCGCTACCGGAGGAAATATGATTATAAAAAGTGACGGAATGACAAGAGAATCAATGATTAAGGTGCTCCGATACAAGGCGGAGCACATCAAGGCAAAAATCAAACCGGAATTTTTTGCCGAGGTTGCAGATATGCTAGAGCAAGAGCCTTGTGAGGACACCATAAGTCGTGCAGATGCTATAAGAGTAGCAAGCGGATATTGCCATCCGGCGAACATAGCGAAAGAACTTGCAAAGCTGCCACCTGTTACACCTGATCTGACCGAATGTGAAGATTGCGTGAGCAGAAAAGAACTAATGGATAACTATAACGGAGTAGAAACACCTGTCGGTTATAGAAAAGTTGTTGATTTAGAAGTAATAAAAAATATGCCACCTGTTACACCACAGCCAAAGGTGGGGCATTGGATATTGACCGATGATGATTTAGTTTATTGTTCTGAATGTGAGGATAGTTATTATCCCAGACCGATAGATGCAAGTTGGTATTATTGTCCACATTGTGGAGCAAGGATGATTGAGCCACAGGAAAGTGAGGGCAAGGAATGACATTAGATGAAGAAATTAAAAGATATTTCGATAATGCCGAATATGAACGTACTCACGGAAACTTACAAGGGTGTTTAGAATTTAAACAGTTGGCGAAGTTGCTGAAAGAACTAAAAGCATACCGCAAGATATGTCACAAGGAGCATGTGGATGATTGCTTGAGAGCAGAAAGTGAAATGAAAGAATGCTGCAAGAAGAATGCAGTGAAGAAGAGATCAACCGCGTGATTGCGGAATACATAAATAATGCAAGTTAGTGGTGGAACAAATGACGGATAACGAATTTTTATTACAGGATAGATTGCAAAAAATAAAACAGATCATAAATAAATATGGTGAGGAAAACTTTTATCTATCGTTCAGCGGCGGTAAAGATTCGACAGTTTTATCTGCATTGGTTGATATGGCATTGCCAGATAATAAAATCCCTAGAGTGTATGCAAATACAGGTATCGAGTACAGATTGATATTTGAATTTGTACAGAGAGAGAGAGAGAGAGAGCATCCATGGGAATTGGTTATCATAAAACCGTCGGTACCGATCAAGCAAATGTTGGAAAAAGAGGGGTATCCGTTCAAAAGTAAGCAACATGCTAATACGGTTTGCCGTTTTCAAGAAAAAGGCATGAGTAAATGGGTGAAGTTTTATCTCGAAGAAGGCTATAACTGGAGCGAAAATAGATGCCCGAAAATTTTAAGATATCAATTTAAGGACGACTGGAAAGGATTGAAAATATCCGACAAGTGTTGCTTGCGATTAAAGGAAGAGCCACTGAAAAAATGGCAAGAAGACCATGATAGACCTTATGCGATCATAGGAATCATGCCTGATGAAGGTGGAAGACGAGCATCAGCAAAATGTATGGCATGGAAAACGAAGAAAAGGTTCAATTTTCAGCCACTAGTACCAGTAACGAAAGAGTGGGAAGATTGGTTTATAGAAGAATACAATATAAAAATCTGCGATATATATAAGCCACCTTATAATTTCGGCAGAACAGGCTGTAAAGGATGCCCATTTGCATTGAATTTACAAGAAGAACTAGACATGTTGCAGAAATATTTCCCTAATGAACGTAAACAATGCGAAATAATATGGAAACCTGTTTACGATGAATATAGACGCTTGGGATACAGATTACGAAAAGACAGAACTAAAGAAAAAGACCATCAATATACATTGTTGGAATTGTATGAAAATGAAATGATTGTTTGAAGAGGATCGGAAATGAAAGTAAAAGACCTATACCATGGGAAGACATGAAACGCTTAATACATAACATAAGAATAAAGTTAGGATTATATGATTTGAGAAAAGAATGTGCAAAATGGGTTGCTAAGAATATCGGAGAAGATTATGTCAAGGAGTTTTTAGCAAAGTATGATGACATAAATAGAGGTACACCTATCGGAGGAATGGCAGAAACTGTGGCTTTTCTGGGCATGATAGAACGAATAAGAAAGGAAATATAAGCCAGAAAGCGAGGAATAAAAATGTATAAAAGTCCTATTGAAAAGATATATGGCGAGTTACAAACACAAATGGTGCAAGAAGATGAAAAGATGGTAATAAAAGCCATTGAAAAAGTAGGAGTAAATGTTGATAAGGGTGAACTAATAAAGGCTTTGCAATATGACCGCAATCAATATACAAAGGGATATGAGGATGGCAGAAATGGGGTCCTTGACAAGATAAGGGCCGAGATCGAGAAACTCCAAACATACAAAATGTTTGATGGTGAAAAAACAGTTTATATAGAACTTGATGATGTGTTAGCAATCATCGACAAGCACAAGGGAGAAAGCGTGGAATGATATGAAAGTATCTGAAACACATACCATAGATGTTAAGGCTCTTGACATGGAAACTAAAAAAGTAGTCACATTCCCAACTGTACCGTGCCCTAATTGTGGTAAGTGGATACTCGTAAACCATTATCACAGATTTTGTGAGTATTGTGGTGAACAATTGGAATGGGAGGAAAGCGAGGGAGAAGAATGACAGAAGTGACAATTAAATTTAAAGATAGAAGTAGAAGTGATTTAAAGCTGAAAACAGATTGTGATTGTATAAATTATTGTAATGGAATCGTAATGATACCATTACATACCAACGGGAAGGTTAGGGTAGAGAAAGGATTTTCAGCAGATAGCATTGAAGAAATTACATTTGTTACTCGAACAGAAAGCGAGGGCAAGGCATGATATATAGGCTAATTAAATGGTTTGACAGACGTTTTTGCCAACAATTCCACCAAAATCCTACAAAGTATCAAGAGCGTGAAGAATTATCCGAATACGAAAAGTTTATCTTATCTCAAATGGTCAATTCCGATGCAAAAACTATGGAAGAGATTAGTCTAATGCGTCAGAAACAGTTAGCTGAAATATATCAACATTGTGGCTGCCAAAAGATTGGACCGGAGGCGGTGGAATGAAAGTAAACACAATATTACCTGAACTGTCAGAACGGAAGAAGGAAAAGTGGATTAACAAAAAACCACGATGGATACCCAGCCTATCAATGACCATACACGATGCATATGAGTGTTCCAAATGCGGTGAGCCTGGTATCCATTGGTGGAAGTATTGTATTTATTGTGGCTCACCGATGGAATTAGAGACCTGGATGAAACCAATAATAGAAGATTGGAGGAAATCTCGGAATGAATGCAAGAAAGACAAAGAAGTGCCTGAAAAAGCAGATAAACAAACTCAAATCGGATAATGATTTAATGCGTAGAATTATTGCGGATAGCCCAAAAATGCAGGAATTGTATGATGCTTATCACAAGCCATTAAATGCTACTTTGACAAGGATGCAGTTCCAGGAATATAGGGCAAAAAGATTTTTACCACCCGGTAGACCTTATGACGCAGGACTTATAACGTTATATAGACAAGCACTTGCGGAAGATCTATTTGAGGGTATCAAAGAGCATATAAACTATGTAACTGATGCTGAATGTATGACACCAACAATTACGGCAAGTATTTTTATTGGAATAAAAGAGGAACACGAGAAATGCTAGGTCAAATGAGCATATATGATTTAATGAGAAAGACATGTGATACATGCGTAAACTTCCGGCCCGTCTACGGGTATGAGGATGAGGATTTCAGAGCATGTTTTGTCGATGTAATCAGCAAATCAAATGATCCGGATAAAGAGGCCTGTGATCAATATGAGGAGAGCGATAAATGACATATAGGGAACATAAAATCCTGGAGAGATCAATCAATGTTAACGGCCCGGAGATTAAGCACACCGTGGCCATGGAAGAGTGTGCGGAGCTTATCCAGGCGATATCTAAGGCCCTGCGAGGCCAACTAGACCGTGACAATCTGGTCGAAGAAATAGCCGACGTAGGTATATGTATTGATATGCTGAGGCTGATCTACAAAATCAATCCAGATGAGATCGACCGGTGCAGGAGCAAAAAGATAGAGCGGCAGCAATGGCGCGACCTGCATGTAAGGAGGAATGAGGATGATTGAGGCGGGCGGTCTTATCGTATATCCTAAGGAGCTTAATGATCCGCGCGGCTTTAAGGTTGATCTTAATGACAAGGACAAATGCTTTGGCTGGATGAGAGGCATGAGGATATATATTTCTGGTTCCATGTCAAATTGCATGCATACATATAAGGATATCTTCCAGCGCAAGGCTCAGCAGCTTACAGATCTTGGAGCAATCGTGGTTAATCCGGCCACATTACCGATAGGCCTTGCTGATAGATCGTACATGCCGATCTGTCTATCCATGCTGGATGGAGCGGATGCAATATATCTATTTAACGACTGGGAGCACAGCAAAGGCGCCAATCTGGAGAGAGCCTATGCAGATTATCAAGGCAAGCTTATGCTGTATGAGGTCAATAATAGGAGCTAGTTGATGGGATACAAATTTGATGACAAAGAGATCAAGTGCCCTATATTTTCCAATGTAGTAAGGACCGGCAAAGGGCAATTTATTGGCATCGAGTGCCTGCAAGCGGACGTTAATCTGGGATTTGACGTGAGCCACATGCTGCGGCTGCACACATCGCAGGATCTCCGCGACTATCTGGACATTTTTTGCCGTGATCGCTTTGCTGCATGTCCATACTATCAAGCATATTGCAAGATGGGAGGCTATTAGCCTCCCATTTATTTTTTAAAAAAATGTACGGATACCGTTGACAAGATACGGAATCCGTAGTATAGTTAAGGCACAACAAAAAAAGAGAGGCCCACAGAGGCCGGAAAGGAAATGATTATGAAAGAGACAATGCATTTACAAAACGGACATACGATCAATGTGTACAGATGCCATCCTGCTGATGATGTTAGTTGCCCGGATGGCTCATACCTGCCGATCTACAACACGATGAGTGATTTTACCGGGACCTTTTACATCCCGGTAGAAGGAACAAACGATATGGTCTTTGAAATCGAGGCCACAACCATCGACGAGGCCAGAGCGGATCTCAAGGAAAGATTACAGCCACGTACATGGTACGCGGTGATGGAGGACAAAGACGACGATGATTGGGGGTACGGATCAGAGGACCTCAACCAGGCAAAGGAAATGCTTAATAAGATGAGAGAGGACAACCCGGATGCGTATATCGCGGTGATCAATAACGATGTATGTACTGAGGAGATTAGATAATCTGATGATGGATATAAAAGAAATAAGGAAACTGTCCGGACTTAATGTCCGGCAGTTTACGGAGCGATACAAGATTCCGTATACCACATTCCATGACTGGGATACGGGAAAAAGCAATCCACCAGTGTATGTACTGGAGCTACTGGAGAGGGCAGTCCGTGAGGATTGGCGGAAGGAGATTGAAAATGAAGAAAGAAAAAGTCTTGCCGTGCATGTGGTGCGGGAGCACGGCACATGTAAGAACATATAAGCCCATGTATGGCCAATTTGAGGGAAACTACATGTGTGAGTGCAGCACATGTGGAATCCATACCGCCGGTGACTGTGACACACCGGAAGAGGCCATAGCCAACTGGAATGAGGACATGGCAACTCCTAGAATGCGTCCTATGACACTCGCGGAAATGCGTGAGTGGGTTTACGATCTGGAGGATCAAAGGATAGGCGCAAGGCTTGCCCTCCTAGAGCCAGAGCCAGAGGAGGGAGTTACTTACAGCACGGAGGTATACAATGAAAACATTGGAAGAATGTAGAGAATATTTTAAAGACGTATACACGACTTGGTTGATCTACCAGGATGATGATACGCATAAGGCGCTCGAAAATTTAGAGCAGACTTTGGGTTTTATCTATCCAGAGTTCCGGACCGTGGTAAACGCATGGATCAGGGAAGCCTCTAAGGATTATTACGGGAGCTTAAAAAAGACAGCATAACAAATTAAGAGTCAGGCATTTAGCCTGGCTCTTTTTTTGCGCCTAAAATAGGTCGGTGCAAAAATCTACGCGATCTGTGGAAAAATGGACGTATGGGAGGGACCAAGACACATGGAATCATGCCGTAAATCAGCAGAGCTTCGAGCGCTGGGGAAAAGAATCATCCGGGATAAATTTCGCTGGATCCGCGATCAACGCATTAGAGTTGGATTTTGCTACTCGGACGCGGAGAAAAAGAAAGGGAAAAAACTCACATACGCAGAGTGTTATAAGGTGCAGGCAATCTATAAGCCATGGACACCGTATGACTTTGTGATCGTCTTTTATGAGGCAGTCACAGATCTGCTGACGGACCAGCAACGAGAGATCCTCATGGAGCACGAGCTCATGCACATAGGCATTGACGAGGCAGGTCACCTATACATTGAGCAGCATGATGTTGAGGAATTCCGGCCGATCATCGACAGATACGGCCTTGACTGGGCTCAAATCGACTGATGATACCGGTACAATTTGTATGTTTAGCGCGATTTAAGCACGATAAAAAAGGAGGGAACAGTTAAAAATGTCAGAAAAAAGCAGTAGGAAGGGAGCTAATTTAAGGCCGCCTACCAGCGAGGAGGCACGCGCACGAGGAAGGGCCGGTGGACTGGCATCAGCACGTAAGAGACAGGCTCTTAAATCGTTTAAGGATGCCCTTAAAGACGGACTTACTCCGGCAGAGCAGGATGTAATGCTTAAGGCTCTCAAACGTAATGCAAGCCGCGGAAATCTGCCATCGTTAGAGTTCCTGCTCAAGATGATAGGCGAGCATCCGGATCAACTGGGAGATGGAGTCGATCACAGCATCCACATCACCATAGACGGAGCAGACGACTATGCAGATTGATCTGGGGCGGCCAAACAAAAAGCAGCGGCTATTTTTGACGGAGCGTCACCGGCATGTCGCTTTTGGTGGCGCCAGAGGCGGCGGAAAATCATGGGCCATACGTGCAAAAGCTATTGCTCTAGCCGTTAAATGGCCTGGAATACAGATTATGATCATACGTAGGACCTATCCAGAGCTACAGGCCAACCATATACGGCCACTAAAAAAGCTACTGCATATCGGTGTTAAGGGCTGTCCAATCAAATACAATGACTCCAATAAGATCATGACATTTCCAAACGGATCAACGATATTATTTGGCTACTGCAACACAGACGCAGATACGGATAGATATCAAGGTACTGAGGTTGACGTCTTATTTCTGGATGAGGCCACACAGCTCACGGAGCAGCAGATCAAGGATCTTAATGCCTGCGTACGAGGTACATCCAATTTCCCACGTCGTACCTACTATACGTGCAATCCGGGCGGTAAATCACATGGATACATTAAGAGACTATTTGTGACGCGTGAGTATCAATCCAATGAGCATCCAGAGGATTATAGCTTTATTCAGTCACTCGTCTATGACAATGATGTGCTTATGGCCAATGATCCGGATTATGTCCGATCACTGGAAGCATTGCCGGAGGCTAAGCGTAAGGCATGGCTTGAGGGAGACTGGGACAGCTTTATCGGCCAGGTATTCACCGAGTGGCGCAATGATCCGGCACACTATAAGGACCGTCTATGGACGCATGTGATCGATGATTTCGACATTCCGCCAAGCTGGAAGATCTATAGAGGATACGACCACGGATATAGCAAGCCGTTTTCCGTTGGCTGGTTTGCCGTAGATCACGACGCGCGGATATATCGCATACGTGAGTGGTATGGCTGCACTGGAGAGCCTAATGTGGGCTTACAGCTTACCGTACAGGAGATTGCAAGGCACATCAAGGAGATTGAGAGCACGGATCCTAACCTTAAGGGACGCAAGATTCTAGGTATCGCGGATCCGGCAATCTGGGGCAGCGACACTGGAGAGTCCATCGAGGACATGTTTGAGGCTTGTGGAGTCTATTTTGACAAGGGAGATCACACCCGGCTTGCAGGACTTATGCAATTCCACTACCGGTTGTCGTTTGACCAGTATGGCCTGCCGATGTTTTATGTATTTAAAAGCTGCACGCATTTTATCCGCTGCATACCGCTCTTAATATACGATGAGCACAACGTTGAGGATATAGATACTACGATGGAGGATCACAACTATGACGAGGCACGATACATATTCATGGCGCACCCGCTCAATCCGCGGAAAAACATGCCGAAATACGACGAGACCACACCATTGCCGCCAGAAGATCCGCTTAACCTTGTGACCGTCAAGCCGGAAAGAAGTTACCGATAAAATGGAGTTACCGATAAAAAGGAGTTACAAATGAGTGTAAAAATCAATGACATTGAGATCCCAACTACACCAGCTGCGCCACCTGATGCGCAGGCACCAGTGCGACACACCATCGATGAGGTGGCCATAAAGACTGCACAGGAGACGCTGCAAAAATATATTGACGGCAAAGCAAACCTGGATCGTCGTCTGATCAGCAATGAGGACTGGTGGAAGCTTCAACATTGGAAAGGTTTTCACAAAGATCCAGAGGAGCGTAAGGAGCAGAGCACCAGCGCATGGCTATTTAACGCGATCATCAACAAGCACGCAGACGCAATGGACAACTATCCGACTCCGGTTATCCTGCCGCGAGAGAAATCGGACGAGGGCACAGCAAGCATGTTATCTTCCGTTCTGCCAGTGATTTTTGAAAATTGCGATTTTGAGAAAACTTATAGCGATAACTGGTGGGACAAGCTGAAAAATGGCGCTGCGATCTATGGGATCCTTTGGAATCAGGACAAAAACAACGGGCAAGGCGACATTGATATCACCGCAGTAGACATGCTGCAATTCTATTGGGAGCCGGGCATCCAGGATATACAGGACTCAAAAAATATCTTTTTACTGTCCCTTGAGGACAATGACTCGCTGGAGGAGCAATACCCACAGCTACAGGGCAAGCTTTCCGGCGATACAATCGACAAAAAGCAATATCATTACGACGATACGGTGGATACGACCGACAAATCCGTCGTTGTGGACTGGTACTACAAGGTCAAGACACCAACCGGACCGATCGTGCACTATGTTAAGTACGTCGGCAATACGATTCTTTTTGCGTCAGAAAATGAGGAAGGATATGAAAACGGAATCTACAACCATGGCATGTATCCGTTTATCATGGACGTTCTTTACCCGGAAAAGGGCACACCGGCCGGTTTTGGCCTGATTGACGTGGAAAGAGATCCGCAGGAATATATTGATCGTCTGGGCATTGCAATCCTGCTCAATGCGGAGGAGGGCTCACAGCGCCGCTACATGGTTAAGGACGCGGCCGGAGTCAATGAGGATGAGCTTAACGATATCCATGCGCGCATCATCCACTGCACGGGATCACCAAACGAGGACAATGTACGGTCCTTTGAGACACCTATCCTGCCGGGCACCTATCTATCTGTATTGCAGGATAAGGTCAATGAGCTTAAGGAGACTTCCTCTAACAGAGATTTTAACCAGGGCGGCACAGCTTCCGGAGTAACAGCGGCATCTGCGATCACAGCGCTGCAAGAGGCCGGCAACAAAACATCAAGAGATATCATCAAGGGCTCTTACCGTGTCTATACGGAGATCTGCACCATGGCGATCGAGCTGATCCGGCAGTTCTATGATGTGCAGCGGACTTTCCGTATCACGGGGGATGATGGACAGCCGGATTATGTATCAATGGACAACAGTGCATTGCAGGGCGGCCAGATCAACATTGCCGGACAGGATTTTAAAACAAAGGAGCCGATCTTTGACGTTAAGCCTCGTGCGCAGCGCCAGAATCCATACACGACGCTTTCCCAAAATGAGATGGCATTACAATTTTACCAGCTCGGCTTCTTCAACCCACAGATGGCGGAGCAGGCACTACAGTGCATCGAGATGATGGATTTTGAAGGCAAGGACAAGGTTAAGCAGTCCATACAGCAAAACAGCATGATGGCTCAGCAGTTACAGCAAATGACGCAGGTGGCAAACCTTTCCGCACAGGCCCTTGCGCAAAATGGTGATCCGCGTGTGATGCAGGCAATGCAGCAGGCAGGAATGGCGACCATGCCACAGGAACCGGAGGTTAAACATGACATCAGCTTCAGTAATAGAAAATGACGATACCTACCACGTGAGCGTGACCGGCCACGCAGGATACAATCCAGGCAATGACATTGTATGCGCGGCCATATCTACGTTGACAGCCACTCTGGGAGACTTTTTCCGGCGGCTTGATTATAAAAACGACACGTCAAACGTGACATGCCTGATCTATACATCCGGTGAGTTTGTTTTAACAGTGAAAAAAGACTATCACGCTGATCGGGAAGCACGTGCAGCTATTGACATGTTTCTCATCGGCATGGAGGCGCTAGCAAGCAACTATCCAAACAATGTGAGATTGGAGGGAAATTATGACACTCTCAGAAGTAATCGCAAAAGTAACCGATCTTAGACCATCAGAGTATGATCACGATGATCTTACGCACTGGCTTAATGAGGTTGAGTTTATGGCCATTGACCAGGTATTCAGCCGCGCAGTGCAAGTCAAAAAGCCGCCTGATCACATGGAACCGGTCACGGTCCTTCCGGGAGTTGACTACAGTGATATCCCGGAACCAGAAGAGGATCCGGAACCATGGAAACCATATAACTACGCGGAAGATGGGGAAAAGGAGCTTCTTATTCCCCAGCAATTTACTTCCTGCTATCTCGATTATCTTTTCGCTAAGATTGATTTCCATAATGGAGAAATCGCGAGATACAACGTAGACGCACAGCAATTCGAGGCGGATTGGCAGGCTTTCGCATCCTGGTACAGACGTACCCATAAGCCAAGGAGGATACACACGCATGAGACTACCGTTAATCAATACCGTGCTATCAACCCGTGGTAATGCTATCGCGCAGTTCGGCGGGATAAATCAAAATGTAATTGCAAACGAAAATGAGTTCGCGGCGATGAAAAACATTTCAGACCGGTTTTTCCCGGCAATCGGAACTCGACCGGATCGCGGCGGACTGGAGAAGCAGCTCAGCGATCCTAAAGCAATCTTTTATAAAAACGGTCTTTTTTATATAGACGGGACAAATGCCTACTACAACGATCAGCAGGTTTTCACTGTTTCCATATCCAGTAAGCAGGTTGTCGGAATGGGTGCATATATTTGCGTATTCCCGGATAATATCTTATTCAATACGCACACCGGTACGGTGGAGCAGCTTAATGCCCATTTTAGTCCTTCCACAGATACCACATTTGCGCCTCTTTCCGACGACTCGGCTTACACTAAGATCACCACAGCAGGCATTGGCAACACTTTCCACAAGGCAGACAATGTGACGATCTCCGGATGCACCAATGCACAGTACAATGGTACGCATGTGATCATCAATGCGGACACTGACTACATCATCATATCCGGCGCACTGGATGCAGCCTTTACACAGGCTTCCGGCCTTTCTTTCGATCGTAATATCCCTACCATGGATTTTGTGGCAGAGCGGGACAACCGCTTATGGGGATGTTCCAGCGCTAATCATGAGGTATATTGCTGCAAGGCAGGTGATCCTAAAAACTGGTACAACTACGAGACAGGAGCCGATCAGGCATGGGCGGCTACTGTCGGATCGGATGGAGACTTCACCGGCATCGTCAAGTATTCTACCTACATGATGTTCTTTAAGGAGTCTACGGTCCATATCTTGCGTGGCGACAAGCCATCCAATTTTGCGTTGACGGAGAAAGCCTTATCCGGTGTCCGGCGAGGGTGCGAGCGGTCTATCGTGAGCATCAACGAGACGCTTTTCTACGTTTCAAGAGATGGTGTCTATGCCTTTAACGGTGCCATTCCGCAAAAGATCTCCTACCAGATCACACAGCCGATCACGGATGCAGTCGCTTCCACCTATGACGGGAAATATTATTTATCCTGCAAGCTGGACAATAAGCAGACGCTTCTTGTGTATGATCCAACCGTACAGTTATGGCATGTTGAGGACGATACGCAATTCAAATTTGCGGCAAACTCAGAAGGAATGCTGCATTATGTTGGCAGCGACAACGGCCTAAAGTCCATTTATGCCTTTACGGAGGCGGAACACATGCCATGGTTCCTGGAGACCGTCGATCAGACCGGTGGTTATCTCACATCTAATGCGGTTAATAATGGTTTTAATATTCTCGACAACAAGTACATTTCCGGCATAAAACTGGATGTTTGGCTTCCGGCCGGAAGTGAGCTTTTCATATATATCAAATGCGACGAGGACACAATCTGGAGGCGGAAGGGATACATCCGGAGCACGAAGAATAAGACATACAAAGTCCCTATTCGGCCGCACCGGTGCCGGAAGTATCGCATTCGGCTGGAAGGGCGCGGACATTTCCGGATCCTGGGAATGACTACACAGATAGAGGTAGGAGGCGAGGCAGATGGCAATCTTCACTTCGGATATAGGCACTGACAGTAAACGAGTGGCGGATTATCTCTACCAGCTCAACGAAAATCTTACCTACATGTTTAATAATCTCACTCCGGAGGATAACTATTCCGAGGACGCAAAGCTACAGTACATTGCCCGCGGAAAAAAGATCTCCATGATCGAGCAGACATTGAACAAGATCGAGCTCAAAGTGCAGGACGATGAGACCAATTACAACACGTCGATCCGGCTTCTTTCCAATCTTTTGACGCTGAGCGCAGAAACACCGGAACATTCTTCTACCGTGGCGCTCAGTGGTGACAGGATCACCCTTACAACCGGTAAGTTCATTGTCAATGCCACCAACCTGACCATAGACGCACAGGGCAATGCGGTGTTCTCCGGCACGGTGAGTGCCGCGAGAATCATTGCATCCACCATTGACGGTGGTTCCGATATCCCGCTTATTGCAAGGCATGGCTATATCCGGCTTGGAGATTTCGTCGTGGATGATTCCTGGGGCAGACACATTCTACAGTCCTATGATGAGGTGACAGGCATGTCAACCGGTGATGTAGAATCCGGACAGTATTTACTATGGGCCGGATACGGGATGAGCGATACCGGAGACGGGATATTCCTTGTTAATACCGGACAGGTCCGCATAAACGGTACACTTGTTTACAAAGGTCAAAATATACGGAGCTATATCGAGGACATTGTAGAAGAGTACATAAACGAAAACGGAAACGAGTAAGGAGGAACAGATGAAACACTACACAGATGATCAGATTCAGGCGGCAAAGGTCCTCCTGGAAACACTGGAAGTCAGCGGCTTGGAAAATTGCAAGCGTGTGGTAATGCTCCGGCAGATTCTCGATGGAGACAAGCCGGGAAACGAAGAGGAGGCAAACGATGGCGCTCACTAGTATTGTTGATTATCTCAAGAAAAACGGGCAGGACAGTTCCTATGCGGCGAGATCACAGCTTGCCGCAAGCTATGGTATCCAAGGGTACAAAGGCACTGCTGCCCAGAATACACAGCTTTTAAAGACTCTTCAGAGCGGCGCACAGCCGGCCACAAATCCTGCACAGGCGCAGACTCCGACCGTACAGACGGTACAGCCTGCAACACCTGCTGCCGCCTCTACACAGACAAAGGTATATAAGCAGAGCTTCCAGCCGACAGAGCTCACTAACCACTATAAGCAGACTATGCTTGATACGGACGAGGATGAGCCGGGACCATACAACTCTATGTATCAGGATACGATCAACAGTATCCTGGAAACGATCAACAATCGTCAGCCATTTGACGTTAATAATGACGCAAATTATCAAAAGCTTTACAACCAGCAAAAGGAACGGTATCAAGCTGCTGCCGATCGGTCTATGCGTGATACCATGGCTGCTGCCAATGTGGCTACCGGTGGTTATGGATCTACTTATGGACAGGCCGTAGCACAGCAGGCATACGACCGGACCATGGAAGGGCTCAATGATCAGAACGTCAATCTCCTTAACCTGGCAAGGCAGATCTATAATGACGAGACCGCCAACAACTACAACAAGCTGTCGGCTTATCAGGGACAGGACAACACCATGTATGGCCGGTATCGTGATGATGTGGCCGACTGGCAGAATAACCGGGCTTACAATGCTTCCCAGTATTGGAACAGCTTCCAGAATGATCGTAGCGCGTATGACACAGATCGTAGCTTTGCGTATGGCATGGATAAGGACGAGATGGACCGTGATGATGCTCTTTACAAGGATGCACTTACTACAGCCATGAGCATGGCACAGAAAGGTCTACCGGTTCCGTCATACGTTACAGACCGGATTGACCAGTACAATAAAAAGTACGGTCTTTCCGGTGATGCAGCGGCTTCCCTTGCCGGACTTGCGGCACAGGTACAGGCATTAAAGGCGGCCAAGAAAAGTTCCGGCGGTGGTAGAAAGAAGAGCTCAAAGAAATCCGGATCAAGCGGAACTTCTTGGGATGATCTTCATCCGGAGGAAACCGTACAGGACAACGGAAAGTACATCAAATCTACGGACTACATGAAAACCGTTGATAATATCAAAAAGAATGCAGGCGGAAGTGTATTAAGCACATATCCTTCGCCGGAAGAGTATTCGCAGTATCTTGCGGAGAACGGATACAGAGTCCTTCCGTCTGCATGGGAGGACTGGTCAAATCAGATCGGCAGCACTCTTCCAAAGACTTCTGCTCAGCAGGCCGCGGATAAAGTTATCGAGGATGCTCTCAAAAAGAGAAAAAAGAAATAAGTGGTTATCACTACGAGGCACTACCCTTTTGGGCGGTGCCTTTTTTAGGTCGGTGCAGATTTTAGCCCCGAAACGGTATCATAAAACGTAGAACATAAGGAATAACGTCAAAGGAGATTGCTATGGCGAATTCATCATGGGGAAAGGCTACAAGTGCCACCCAGCGAGCAAAAGACATTAAAAAACAGCAAAAGAAGAAAAAGGAAGAGCAGGAACAGAAGCTCTACTATCCGCAGAACGTAAAAAGAAATTATTACGATTCAGACGATCTTCTCGATCAGATGATGCAGGAGCGGAGCTCCAGACCAAGACCAACCGTTACAGGCGGCACAAAGGTATCCGCGGAGCCTGGGAGAAGAGAACAGGACACAAGTGTTACAAGATCAAATGTTAATACGGATGTCGCTTCCCCGTCAGAACTTCGGCCAACAGTGGATCCGCAGGAGACAAGAAACGCAGCCATGGATATGCTGAAGAGAACCCTGGGCGGATTTCAGACAGCAGCGCAGAACGCTATGAAGTATGCTTCCGGTGATCTTGGTCCGAATCAGCTTGAAATGGCAAAGAGGGAAGCACAGCGGCAGCAGGCCCTTAACAGCAAGCTTCCTAAATTCTTGCAGAGCACATCCGCAGGACTTCCGGACTATTTCAGACAGTACCTTAACATGTCACCGGAAGAGCAGACGGAGTACAACCAGGAATATATTCATGGTGGGAATGCGGCCGCGGAGCGGTACAAGGATTCCGTCCAGAACAATATCAATCAACGTATCGCGCAGGAGAACTATGACAAGGATCCGTTTGTAAAGAATCCGGTAGGAAGAACCGTAGGACAGTTTACTTCTGGTGTTTCCCGTTTCGGAGAAGGCATTGAAAACCTTCCTGCATGGGTGGGCATTTCCGACAAAAAGAAAGCGGCTTCGGTTGATCGGTATGCTTCCCAGATCTACAAGCAGAATTCTACCGGAAAGCTTGAAAATATCGCACAGGACCTTGCAAGCACAATGGGATACATGGCTCCAGCTACCATTGCTGGTGGGGCAGCAGGCGCGGCAGGTTTGGCCACAGCAAAGGCCGCCACCCTTGCCAATGGTCTTTTTGGCCTTGCAACCGGCGGTAATGCTTATCAGGAAGCCATCAACGAAGGAAAGAACAAATATGCTTCTGCTGCCTTCGGTGCACAACAGGCCGTGGATGAGATGGTCACAAACTATCTGATCGGTGGTGTCAAAGCATTCGGCGGCGGTCTGATCGGAAAGTATTTGAGCAATACCGGTGTGGCCAAGGCTGCACAGCAGGGTATCATGAATCTTGCAAAGACTCCTTCCGGAAAGATTCTCCTCGGAAGAATGCTTAATCATCTTGGCCATGCCACAGAAGAAGCGGCACAGGAGTATTTGCAGAATTTCACGGAGAAGATCTCAAGAAACATTCTTTTCGGTGAGAACAATAAGATTGATCCTATGGATCCGGATGCATGGTATGCGGCAGGGCTTGGAGCCTTGAATGCGCTTACTATGAACGTGGCTACCGATACTATCCACCTTGCCAATAACGAGATGCAGCATAGAGCAGAGAGACGTGCACAGGAAGAACAGACACCACAGGAGTCTTATGTGAATGTTCCAGATGAAGCGGTAAGAGAAGCTGTAGACGGTATCATCCCAGAGAACAATATCTCTAAAGAGGATACAAACGAAACGCAGCAGGAAGTGCCGGAAGATCTGCTTAAAACGCAGCAGGAGGACACACACGATACCATCAATGCGGCCGTGGATGCTCTTAAGGAGCAGGTAAATGAAAACACTTCCTCCTCTACTCCGGAAGATGCAAAGGCAGCAGTCGAGACTGCAAAGGGCCAGATGGAAGAAGAGAAGCTTCCAGAGGCTGAGGATATTAAACCGGTAGAAGAACCTGAAAAGGAAATCCTTCCAGAAGAACCGGTTCAAAACGTAGAACCGGTTGATGAAATCGAGGAAACGAAACAAAATGTTCCGGTCGAACCGATCGAAGAACCAAAGACCGCAAATGAAAAGCTTCTTGAGATTGCGAACGATTTAAACAACAATACACAGGAGAATGTCCCAGAGGAGGCAGCAGCACCATCCGTAGATGCTGGTAAGCTGTCGGATATTCTTTCTGTATCCAATCACGCAAATATCAATGGTTTTGACTACAACGTCACGGAAACAAGTGCCGGTTTCCATGGCTCTATTCGTGATGCTTCAAAAGATATTGGAAACGTCATGAATGGCCATGCAATCAACTACACCTACGACGGTCCTACAAGACAGGATGTGATTGATCAGCTTGTTGGAGTTGCGGAAAATAATGGGTTCATCGAAAATCCGAATTATAAAGATAACAGAAATACGGTAAACGAAACTGCCATGCCGGAGAGCAAGGCTTCTTTTGCTGCGCCGGATATCACCGGAGAAGTCGCAAAGCGCGCCGAAATGCGTTTCCCAAACAATGAGGACGCACAGAAGGTCTATAATGGTTTCTTCCCGGTATTTAACAGCGATGGCTCAAATGAGCTTGAAATGTACGATCACTTCATGTCTATGGCTTATCAGGCCGGCCTTGAAGGAAATCCGATCTCTTCTCTTAGTGATGATAAAGTTTTTGTAAACTTTTCTTCTATGTATCCTTCCATGATTGATGCTATCTGGAGGACAGGATATAATCAGTATGAAAAGATCAACCGCGAAAACGTTAAAACAGACGCTGATAACGTAAACGAAAACGTTGATAACGTAAACAAAACCGTTGATAACGCGAACGAAAACGTTGATAACACAAAAGAAACCAAGCCGAAGTCAAAAAGAACTGAAAAGAAAGTAAAATCAGAAAATAACGAAGTGAAATCTAATGAACATGTTCCAGTGAAGGCAGCAGACGTTCCGCAGCTTGCAATCGCTGACAAGGTTTCTGAGATGATCACAAAGGGCAAGGACTTCTCTTCTGGATGGCTCTTTGATATAGCAGACAAGGCTTATGGCGGATCACAGGCTGACGGAACCTATACGGTAAAGGATGCATACGACGGTATGGAACTTGGCATCAACAAGTATCTTATGTCCGCAGACTTTGTCAAAAATGGAAATGGTTCTCTTGCAGAAGCGAAAAAGACACTTTCAAAAATTCAGGATATGCTTAGCCACATTCCGACACAGACAAAGCGTACCGCAGAGATGGAAGCATTCCAGCAGTTCTCTACTCCGGCTAATCTTGCCTATACGGCTGCATGGCTTGCTAATATCAACGATAATGACACGGTTCTGGAACCGAGTGCCGGTATCGGTGGTCTTGCACTCTTTGGTAAGGCATGGGGCGCAAAGGTCTACGCGAACGAGCTTTCGAAACGTCGCCTTCAATTCCTGAATCAGTTAGGACTTGACGAAATCTTCAACGAGAACGCGGAGCACATCAACGATATTCTTCCTGATTACGTGAAGCCTACCGTTGTGCTCATGAATCCGCCTTTCTCTTCTACGGCAGGAAGAACAAGCAAAAACAGCACTGCAAATGCAAAGGTACATATTGAGCAGGCATTGGACAGACTTTCCGATAATGGCCGACTTATTGCGATTGTTGGAAAAGGTATGGCTGATAATGCACCATCCTTTAGATCATGGTGGAATGATCTTCGCAAAGAGTATGACATTAAGGCCAATGTACGTATTGACGGTTCCAATTTCAAAAAGAACGGTACAACCTTTGACGACCAGCTTATTATCATTGATAAGACCGGTCCGCAGGATGGAAAGACACTGACCGGTGAATATAAGGATCTATCCGACGTATTAACCGACTTGGAGGGCATTAGAAATGAACGAATCATTAGTGGATCAGATACAGGAATTGGCGAATCTATGTCAGTATCTTCCGGAGACACAGGATTATCTGACGGACGTGTACAATCCGGAGAGAGCACTGGAAACTCTAGTAGCGGAAACCTTGCCACCAACAGACGAGGAACTGATACAGAGATTGAGAGAGGAACTGAACAATCTGGGGTACGACGAGGAAGTGACGGAACAGATGTTGAAGGATCTTCCGAAGGATCTACAGAAACTGAACGAGATAGAGATGTATCCACCAAACAAAAAGGAAGTAGAGGGCGAGATACGGGAAGAGTGGCTGGAACAGATGTCAAAGATAATGAATCCGATTCTGCACAGTCTAGCGAACTTCGCCTTGTACCAGTAGAGAATAAGAAAAAAGA
The DNA here is from genome assembly GCA_002372505.1 of Firmicutes bacterium UBA3738. GTDB lineage: Bacteria > Bacillota > Clostridia > Peptostreptococcales > Anaerovoracaceae > UBA3738. The sequence goes on along the minus strand of DFGY01000095.1, from coordinate 1,471 downwards.
GATCAACATTGACAGTACATATACGAACTATGCACCAAGTAAGGTAAATATCAAAGGCGCTAAACCTCATCCGGGAGTGCTTGTAGAAAGTGCTGCCATGGGCGCCGTAGAACCGCCTGATGCTACTTATGTTCCACATCTTCCGCAGGAACTTATTGAATCCGGAAATATTTCCGCAGCACAGCTTGAAAACATCGTATATGCAGGGCAGGCACATCAGACAATTCTTCCGAATGGTTCACGTAAGGGATATTTTATCGGAGACGGAACCGGAGTAGGCAAGGGGAGACAGCTCGCTGCTATTATCCTTGATAACTTTAATCAGGGAAGAAAGAAAGCTATCTGGGTAAGTGAAAAAACCAACTTAATGTTGGATGCACAGAGAGACTGGAAAGACCTTGGCCAGGATCCGAAGGATGTTTTCGATTTTCAGAAGGCAACCACTAAAGGAAAGGATATCCCGGACAAAAACGGTATCCTTTTTGCGGCATACTCAACACTTGGTTCCAGAAAACAAGCCGGTATTGATCAGATCAAGAAGTGGGTAGGCGAGGACTTTGACGGTGTGATCGTTCTTGACGAAGCCCATAATATGAAGGGTGCCGTGCCAGTCAAGGGAAAGCGCGGAACTAAAAAGCCGGCAGAGATGGCACTGTGGGGCATTGAACTCCAGAAACAGCTTCCGAAGGCACGTGTGGTTTATGCGACCGCAACCGGTGCTTCCGATATCTCACAATATGCTTATCTTGAACGTCTGGGGCTCTGGGGACCAGGAACCGGTTTTGACAACTTCCGGGACTTCGCTTCAAGTATTTCTTCCGGCGGTCTTGCAGCTATGGAACTTGTTGCAAGAGATATGAAGTCCATGGGCGACTACATGGCAAGAAGTATCAGCTATGACGGTGTACAGTACGAAACAATCACCCATCATCTCGATGAGGTACAGACCGATATCTACAACAAGATGAGTGAAGGGTGGAGGACTGTTTTAAGGAATCTTGAGAAGGCTATTGAAATAACCGGCGCCGATTCCAATGCAAGAAAAAATGCACGTGGAAGGTTCTGGAGCACTCTTCAGAACTTCTATAACCAGATACTTACGTCAATGTCATTACCGTCCGTCATTGCGGATATGGAAAACGAACTGAAAAACGGCCGCAGCATCGTTATTCAGCTCGTAAATACTAATGCTTCACAGACTGATAAGAAACTTTCAGCCATGAAGGACGGAGACCTTGAGAACCTTGATCTTACACCTTCAGAAGCCTTGATCGACTATCTCAGAAACGCATTCCCGGTACAGGCATTTGAGGAATACGAAGATGAAGACGGAAGGAAAAGAACAAGGCCGGTAAAAGACAGCAAGGGAAATCCGGTAAACGACAAACGTGCGGTAGCCCTTCGCGATCAGCTGATCGAGGATATAGGAAAGATGCAGGTTCCGGACGGACCTCTTGAAATGATCCTTGAC
>DFGY01000128.1 GCA_002372505.1 Firmicutes bacterium UBA3738 | reverse complement strand
CACATTTTTGCTTATGTGATATTATGTCCGAAGTTGAATTTTATGAAAGAGGTGAATCGGAATGAAAGCTGTATATTACATTGCGTTCAATGAGGATTGGGGTCATGTGCATTACAACGTATGGAAGGTTCTGAGGGAAGAGGGTTATCTCGCTGAGACCACCATTAAGACTATAGATGGCAAGGATGCGTATAGATATGTTGACGAGGAGGGCAATGAATTCCACTTCGTTCCCACGGACAGAGCGGTGTGCCTGGACTATCCAAAGTATCTGCCATTCATGAACGAGCACTACGCAGACTTCGACGTGGCCGGCATGGTTACCTGGCACGAAGGTGCAGCTGCGGAGCCTAACGTTCTCACATGCCACTCAATAGGAGACATGGACTCCGGCTACTTCGCGCCGGAAAAGCCAAGGCTTATGAGAAACGTTATGTACGGCATGAGAAGGCATCTGGATGAACTGGGAATGGAAGAGTACCGGGTTCACACAGAAGGCACTCACTGGTCGGGAGTACACAACGGCATCGGTCATCCGGAGCTGATTCCTGAGTATCCCGTACCTATAATGGACCTGGAAGTTGGCAGCGACGAATCCAGCTGGGGAGACGAGAAGGCCTGCAAAGCCCTGGCCCTTTCCCTTATGGATATATTCAAAGACGACGGCAGGACAGTTCACAATCTTCTCTGCGTCGGCGGCGTACACTTCGATCCCAACTTCGCACAGGCAGTATTTACGGAGTGGGATAACGACGCCTTTGGAGTGACCCACATTCTGGCTAACCAGTGGCTGGTAACCGGCGAGTACGAAAACGAAGAAGGATTCCAGAAAGCCGTCAATTGCGTAGAAGCCATTGAAGGCGGCATTGAAGCAGTGGTAATGCACGACAAAGCCAAGGCCTGCTACAAGGACCTGGCCAGAAACATTGCTGAGAAGTACGGCGTGCCCGTATTCAAACATCAGAGACTTAGAAAACCGGAAGGAATGGAGCTATAAAAAATGAAAAATACTTACGATGTTGATCATATTAAAAATATAGGACAGTTTTTCGTATGCCCGCTATTGGGAATATTCCTGGCAATACTGGCTATCAGAGGCGGCGGCATCACAGGATACTGGGCCATTATGTTCGGAGTAATAATTTTTATCGGACTGACCCTGATGCTGCTGGTAGTATTCGACAAGCTTATCATTCAGAGAATAATCGAAAACAACGAGCGTATCGAAAAAGAGCGTATGGCTCACATCCGCAAACTAATGGAAGAGGAAAACGATCCCAACGAATATACGGAATACGACGATTGATTATAGCCTGTCCCCGTGAAACGTTTTTCCTAAAAAATACTAAATATTGTTGACAAGTGGGAATGGGAGTGCTAAATTAGGTATAGAAGTTAGCACTCTCTTTTATTGAGTGCTAACAGCAAAGGAAGTGATGTTATGGATTTAAATGAAAGAAAACTGAAAATACTCCAGGCGATTATTCACGACTTTGTTACAACTGCAGAGCCGGTAGGTTCCAGGACTTTATCCAAGAAGTACGATCTGGGTGTGAGTCCGGCGACCATCAGGAATGAAATGTCGGACCTTGAAGAGATGGGTTACCTGACACATCCTCACACTTCGGCAGGCAGGGTGCCTTCCCAGCAGGCTTACAGACTGTACGTCAATGACCTGATGAACAAGTATGAGCTGCCGGAGGAGGAGAAGGCCAGAATTGCGGAAGAGCTTTATTCCAATGTGAGGGAGCTGGATAAGACCGTTGAATATGCGGCGAAGTTACTGTCGAACATTACGAATCTTACTTCCTTCGCCATGACTCCGAAGCAGGATCAGGATGTGCTGAGGTTCATAAACCTGCTGCCTGTAGACGAGAGAACCATAGTCCTCATGATCGTTTCCGAGAGCGGCAAGGTTTCAAACATGGCCTTAAAGCTGAAGAATGGATATGACGAAGATTCCCTGGCTCTCATGTCGAAGAATATGACATATACATTCAAGGGCAAGACCATCAGCGAAGCACTTACCCTGGATATTATAGATACGGTTCACAGTGACGTGGCCGCCATGAACGAGCTGAGACAGTCGGTAATGCCCAGCTTCATGAAGACCCTGGAGGATATGTTAAACGTAAACCTGTACATGGACGGACTGACAAACATATTCAACATTCCGGAGTACAACGACATTGACCGTGCCAAGATGTTTATGGAGCTCATAAATAAGAAGGAAGACTTTACGAAGCATCTCATTCAGCGTGACGACGGACTGCTCATTACCATCGGCACTGAGAACAACGATGAGTCCATGGCTGATTGCAGTATGATTACCGCAACTTACCATGTGGACGGCCGGCTGGTCGGAAAGCTGGGAGTAATCGGTCCTACGAGAATGAAATACAGCGAAATATCCTCAGTAATTGAGTTTTTAACAGATAATCTTAGTAACGCATATCAGATAACAGGAGGAGATGATGACGACGATTAGCGAGAAAGAAGGGAATGTCTTCGTTGAGGACATTGGAGAAGGAATGCCGGAATCGGAAGAGCAGGTAGAAGCAGAAGCCGGAGATATGGCTGATGCTGCAGACGAAGAAGCCGAAGCCGAAACAGAGTCCGAAAATACCGAAGAATCAGCCGGCGAATCAGAGGCTGAATCCAATAATGAAGCAAGCAATGAAGCCAGCGAAGAAGACGAAGAGTTAAATGTTAAATACATGAGACTCATGGCAGACTTCCAGAACTTCAGAAGACGTGCCGACAGAGAGCGCAGCGAAATATACGCCCGGGCAAACGAGAATATAATGACAGGCCTCATAGATGTCCTGGATAATTTCGAAAGAGCCATGGCCGACGACAGCGCGGAAGGCGATGAAGGATTCAAGAAGGGCATGGAGCTCATATTCAACCAGCTGAAGGACGTGCTTACAAAGTCCGGCCTTGAGGAAATCGAGGCGGAAGGCGCAGACTTCGATCCTAACTTCCACAACGCAGTAATGATGGAAGACACGGATAAGGTTGAAAGCGGCAAGGTCAGCGAAGTCCTCCAAAAGGGATATATGCTTAACGGCCGAGTCATCAGAGCCAGCATGGTCAAGGTGGCAAACTAAAAGCCCCAAATTAAAACAGTTAATTTATTTGTAAAAAAACAAATCAAAAATATAAAAAAGAAGGAGAAAGAAAAATGGGAAAAGTAATAGGAATTGATTTAGGAACCACTAACAGCTGCGTAGCTGTTTTAGAGGGTGGAGATCCGACAGTTATCACAAACGCAGAAGGCGCAAGAACAACTCCGTCAGTAGTTGGTTTTGCAAAGAACGGAGAAAGACTGGTAGGCGAGACAGCTAAAAGACAGGCTGTAACAAATCCGGACAGAACAATTTCTTCAATCAAGAGACACATGGGTGAGACCTACAGTGTAAAAATCGACGACAAAGATTACACACCTCAGGACATTTCAGCCATGGTACTGGCAAAGCTTAAGGCAGATGCCGAGGCATATCTTGGCGAACCTGTAACAGAAGCCGTAATTACTGTACCGGCTTACTTTACAGACAGCCAGAAGCAGGCTACAAAGGATGCAGGTAAAATTGCAGGCCTGGATGTAAAGAGAATCATCAACGAGCCTACGGCTGCTGCACTGGCATACGGCCTTGACAAGGAAGACGCTTCACACAAAGTTCTGGTTTACGACCTGGGCGGCGGTACCTTCGACGTATCCATTATGGAACTTGGCGATGGCGTATTCGAAGTACTGGCTACAAACGGTAACAACAAGCTGGGCGGCGACGACTTCGACGAAAAGCTGCTTAACTACATTGCAGATGAGTTTGCAAAGCAGAATGGCGTTGACCTTAGAGCAGACAAAATGGCTCACCAGAGACTTAAGGAAGCTGCTGAAAAGGCTAAGAAAGAGCTTTCAAGTTCACAGACTACAAATGTAAACCTGCCCTTTATTTCAGTAAGCGACAATGGTCCTCTCCACCTGGACATGGACATTACAAGAGCTACATTCGACAACCTGACAGCAGACCTTGTTGAAAAGACAATTGAGCCTATGAAGAAGGCTATGGCTGATGCAGGCGTTACAAACAGCGACATTACAAAGGTTATCCTGGTAGGCGGTTCCACAAGAATCCCGGCTGTACAGGAAGCTGTAAATAAAATTACAGGCAAAGAGCCATTCAAGGGCATTAACCCTGACGAGTGCGTAGCAATCGGTGCTGCCATTCAGGCCGGCGTACTTACAGGTGAAGTAAACGACGTACTCCTCCTGGATGTAACTCCACTGTCACTGTCAATCGAAACACTGGGCGGCGTTGCCACAAAGCTTATTGAGAGAAACACTACTATTCCTACAAAGAAGAGTCAGATTTTCTCAACTGCCGCTGACAACCAGACAGCTGTAGACATTCACGTAATGCAGGGTGAAAGAGACATGGCTTCAGACAACGTAACACTTGGAAGATTCCAGCTTTCCGGTATTCCGCCGGCACCCCGTGGCATTCCTCAGATCGAGGTTACATTCGACATCGACGCAAACGGTATCGTAAATGTAAGCGCCAAGGATATGGGCACAGGTAAATCACAGCAGATTACAATTACATCTTCAACGAAGCTCTCCGACGATGAAATCGAAGCTAAGGTAAAGGAAGCTGAAAGATTTGCCGAGGAAGACAAGAAGAAGAAGGAAGAAGTTGAGGTCAGAAACCAGGCCGAAACATTGGTATATGAAACAGAGAAGAACGTTAAGGATCTTGGCGACAACCTGTCCGCCGACGAGCAGCAGCAGATCAACGCAGCCAAGGACGACCTTAAGAACGCTCTTGAAAACGGCAGCGTAGACGAAATCAAGGCTAAGACAGAAGCCCTGACAGAGCAGTTCCACACAATTTCCGCTAAGATGTACCAGCAGGCACAGGCTACACAGGGTGGTGCAGGTGCTGCAGGCGCAGGTCCGGACATGGGTAACATGGGCGCCGACCCCAACATGGGACAGCAGGCTCCGGAAGGTGACAATGTTGTGGACGCCGACTACGAAGTTGTTGATGATGAGGAAAAGTAAATGGCTGAACAAAAGCGTGATTACTACGAGGTCCTTGGCTTAAAGAAAGGGGCTTCGGAAGACGAAATTAAAAAGGCTTTCAGAAAAATGGCGATGAAATATCACCCGGATAAAAATCCGGGTGATAAGTCCGCTGAAGCTGCATTTAAAGAAATAAATGAAGCTTACAGCATTCTTTCCGACCCTGAAAAGAAAAAGCTTTACGACCAGTTCGGTCATGCCGGAGTAGATCCTAACGCAGGATTCGGCGGAGCCGGTGGCGGATTCCAGGGTGGATTCGGCGGCTTCGAGGATATTTTTGACATGTTCGGCGGAATGTTCGGAGGCGGCGGTGGCGGTTTCCGTCAGCGCAGAAACGGTCCTATGAAGGGCAGGGACATTCAGCAGTCCATGACCATTACCTTCGAAGAGGCTGCTTTTGGTGTGAAGAAGGATATAAAAGTCAGCAAGTACGTTAAGTGCGAGAAGTGCGGCGGCACGGGAGCAGAGCCGGGCACCAGCAAGGCTGAGTGTCCAAAGTGCGGAGGCAGCGGCCAGATTCACACTTCCCAGAGGACTCCCTTCGGAGCCTTTGACAGCGTACAGCCTTGCGACCGTTGCGGCGGCACAGGTCAGATTATCGAAAAGCCTTGCTCCAACTGCGGCGGCACGGGACAGGTTAAAAAGACCGTAACCATTTCCGTAAACATTCCTGCAGGAGTTGACAACGATTCCATTATTCCTCTGAGAGGACAGGGAGAGCCGGGGACAAACGGCGGCCCCAACGGAGATCTTTACATAGTTCTCACTGTAAGACCGCACAAGGTATTTAAGCGCAGAGGCAGCGACCTGCAGCTTGAGATACCTATAAGCTTTGAGCAGGCGGCACTTGGGGCTGAAATTACAGTTCCTACTCTGGAGGAAAAGATTAAGTATAAAGTTCCGGCCGGTACTCAGCCGGGCACCATATTCCGCCTTAAGGGTAAGGGCATCGCCAACCCGAGAGGTGGAAGAAAAGGAGACCTTTACGTCAAGGTTGACCTTGAGGTACCTACCAAGCTCACTTCAAAGCAGAAGGAAGCCATCGAAGCTATGGGCAAGGAACTGGATGAAAACTGCTACAAGGGCAAGAGCAAATTCATGAAGACAATTAAAGAACTGTTTTCATAATCCCGGAATATTAAAAGAACAGATATAAACTGTTCTTTTTTTATGGTATAATTTCATACATGGAAAATGACTATCAGGAGCCAACATACGATACTGAAATCGGCGACATAAAAATTGATGACGAGGTTATTGCTGTATGCGCCGCCAATGCAACTTTGAGCACCACAGGTGTTCACGCCCTTGCCGGCGGAGTGAGTAACCAGATTTCCAAAACCATCCTGAGGAAGGACATTGTATCCAAGGGCATAAAGGTTACAAGAGAGGATGAAGTACTGGTTTTGGACGTGTTTATCATTGTCAAATTCGGCTTCAGAATTCCTGATGTTGCTTTTAATCTGCAAAAGAATATCAGCGGGAAAATCAGAGAAATGACGGATATGGAAGTAAGCGCAGTTAACGTACATGTACAAGGCGTAGACATAGAAGAGGAAGAATAATTTATGAAGAGAAGTGATGCAAGAGAGCTGCTGATGCAGGCGCTGTTTCAGATGGACGCCAGAGGTTCAAAGAACCTGGGACTGGTGGATTCATTAATATCGGAATACAAGATTTCCGGTAAGGACGAGGAATACATAAAAGAAAACTTCGTTAAGATCACCAGGAATCTGGATGAAATAGATGAGGCCATTGATGAGCACGCAGAAAAGTGGAGCACAAAGAGAATGCCTAAGGCCGACCTGGCCATTGCCCGGCTGGCAGTAGGGGAGTGCACCTTCGGCGATACCCCAAAGGCCGTGGCCATTAACGAGGCTGTTGAGCTGGCTAAAAAGTACGGCGGCGACGGAGCGCCAAAGTTTATAAATGGACTGCTGGGCAAGGTAATTGATTAAAAAGGAAATAAAGTGAAGCAGTACGTTCTGGGAATAGATACAAGCAACTATACTACTTCCGTGGCCTTAATTGACCAGGATTTTGAAGTAGCAGCGGATAACAGAATCATGCTATCCGTAAAAAAAGGGGAGCGGGGACTCAGGCAGCAGGAGGCACTCTTTCAGCACACTGTGAACTTACCCGTGCTGCTGGAAAGGACCATTAGCCCGGAGATTCGCAGCTCAATTAAGGCTGTATGCGTTTCCTCAAGGCCCCGGCCGGTAGAAGGCTCCTATATGCCTTGCTTTCTTGCAGGAGTGAGCGCCGCAAAGGCCATTGCCCTTGCCACAGGGGCTGAATACATGGAGTATTCCCACCAGGAGGGACATATTGCTGCAATAGACCCTCTCACTGAAAAAAGATTTTTAAGCTATCATCTTTCCGGAGGAACCTGCGAGCTACTTCTCGTGGAGAGAATAGAAGATGGCTATGCAATAGAAATAATCGGCGGAAGTAACGACATTTCCATAGGTCAGCTCCTGGACAGGACCGGCGTAGCACTAGGTTACGACTTTCCCGCAGGAAAGGCTATGGATGAACTTGCTGACAAAAGCAATGAAACCAATGAGCTTACCGGTGTGAGAATAGAAGACCTTTGGTTTAATCTTTCCGGCCTTGAGACTCAGGTCCTTAGCAAAGTGGGAAAGGTCAAAGATGTAGATCTGGTCAGCGATTTATTCCGCAAAATAGAAAGGCTGCTGGTAAAGGAGACTGAGGCAGCAATTAAAAAGACAGGCCTAAGCCAAGTGGTATTCGCCGGTGGCGTATCCAAGAGCTCTTACATAAGAGAAGGCCTGAGAATAAACTTTAACAAAAATAATATCAATATAATATTCGGCGAGCTGTCGGAAGACAACGCCGTTGGAACAGCCCTTCTTGGAGGAAGGAAAATATGGCTTTAAAACCCGTATCCGTAAGCGACCTAAACAGATACATAAAGAACGTACTCACGGGAGATCCAATGCTCTCGAATATTGTGGTTACGGGAGAAATCAGTTCATGGAAGCCTAACATCCGTTCCGGTGCCGTCTTCTTTACGGTAAAGGATAAGGACTCACAGATTGACTGCGTAATGTGGCAGGAGGCAGCAGCCCGCCTTACCATGAAGCTCGACGTAGGTGACCTTATAAACATGCACGGAAGGGTGGATTACTGGAACAACCGTGGTCAGCTGAGATTTAACGCCCGCTTCATCGAGCCCGCGGGAGCAGGGGAGCTAAACGCAAAATACGAGGAATTAAAAAGAAAGCTGACGGCTGAAGGTCTCTTTGACATTGAAAGAAAGAAGCCTCTGCCAGCCTTTCCCAAGAAGGTCTTCGTAGTCACCTCCGGTGAAGGCTCAGCTGTGGAGGACATAAAGAAAACAATAATCGAAAAGAACGATTACGTAGATATTATTATTTACCCGGTAAAGGTACAGGGCCAAGGAGCGGCAGAGGAAATAGCCGCTGCAATCAATCACATTAACGCCATGGATGCGGCTGATCTCATGATAGTAGGCCGTGGCGGAGGCTCCGCCGAAGAAAGGTGGGCTTTTAACGAAGAGATAGTTGTCCGCAGCATAGCCGATTCCCACATTCCCATAATTACGGGAATAGGTCATGAAGACAACGAGAGCCTGTCGGACCTGGCGGCGGACTTTTACGCAAAGACACCTACGGCTGCAGCAGACAGAGCCGTGCCGGATACCTTCGAGCTTAGAGAAGATCTGGACTACACCCTGGACTTAATTGAAAGGCTCTTTGAAAGACACATGAATACCGCAGCTGAGAGAGTTGAGTTTTTAAGTCCTGCCCGCATGACGGGAATGCTTAAAAACATGGTAAACCTTCGGGAAAACAAGTGCCGGGGAGAACTTAGCCAAATGAGTGGCAGGATGGAAAGCATACTCCTAAAAATCCAGAGCGGCATTGACGTGGAAAAGGCCAGACTTGATGCCCTTAGCCCCAAGAATATAATGAACAGAGGCTACGGCGTCATAATGGACGCAGATGGTAAAATGATAAAAGGCATTGGTGAAATAAAGGAAAATGATGATATAAACGTGACACTGACTGACGGCGGCATTAAGGCCAGGGTAACGGAAGTAAGGAGGGATTAAAGTGACCGAAGATAATATAAACAAAGAGAAAATAACTTTCGAAGAAGCCTACGCAAAGCTTAAAGAGGCCGGGGAAAAGCTTGAAGCCGGCGATACCACTCTCGAGGATGCCATGAAGCATTACGAGGATGGTGTAGAATATTATAAGATGTGCAAAGATATTTTGGATGAAGCAAAGCAGAAAATAGAAGAGTTTAGTGAGAAGGGAGATAGCAAAAATGATTGATTCCGATTACAAACGTTATCTTGAACTTGTAGAAATGCACATGGTGGATATTCTTCCCGATGTGGATACCAAGAGTCTTACCCTCTATGAATCAATGAAGTATTCCCTTGTTGCGGGAGGAAAGCGTCTCAGACCATGTCTGGTAATGGGAGCCTGTGAATTCGGCGGCGGCAACGTTAATTCGGCTCTGCCTTACGCCTGCGCCATTGAGTATGTTCACACCTATTCCCTTATTCACGACGACCTGCCCTGCATGGACGATGACGATTACCGCAGAGGCAGGCTGACAAACCATAAGGTTTACGGGGAGGACATTGCAACACTTGCAGGAGACGGTCTTCTAAACACAGCCTTTGAGGCTATGACAAAGGACATGTTCCTTTATTTCGACAATGAGACGGAACTGAAGCGCAGAGTCAGGGCTATGTATGAAATTGCAAAAGGCGCAGGCTGCCAGGGAATGCTGGCCGGCCAGGTTGCCGACGTGGAAAGCGAAGGAAAGAGCGGCAGCCCTGAAATGCTTGACTACATTCACATAAACAAAACGGCGGCAATGATTGTTGCGGCCCTCAGAGCCGGCGGCAGCATTGCAGGAGCCGATGACGATATTATGAACGACCTGACTATGTACGGTGAGGATCTGGGCCTGGCATTCCAGATTGTTGACGATATTCTGGACATAGTAGGCGATGCAGAAGAAATGGGTAAGGAAACGGGAATGGATGAAAAGAAGGGTAAGCTGACATACCCATCAATCTACGGCCTGGACGCTTCTTACAAAAGGGTTAAGGAGCTGACGGAGCACGCCCTTGACGTAATGGCGCCTTACTATGACAACGCTGAATTTTTCAACAATCTTGTAAAGGATTTGGCATCTAGGACTAAATGATGCGAGGACTAAAAAATGATTGAAAGAGATATTAAATTGATGGACAGCCGGGAGCTTGATCTTCTGGCCGTTGAGCTAAGAGATAAGCTTATTGATACTATTTCAAAATCGGGAGGCCACCTTGCCTCTAACCTTGGAGTGGTCGAGCTTACTATTGCGCTGCACAAGGTTTTCGACACTTCCATAGACAGAGTTATCTGGGACGTAGGGCACCAGTCCTATGTTCACAAGATACTTACGGGAAGGTCAGATGACTTTGATTCCTTGAGACAATCCGGAGGTCTTTCCGGATTCCCTAAGAGGAGCGAAAGCATACACGACTCCTTTGACACGGGCCACAGCAGCACTTCCATATCCGCTGCCTGCGGTATGGCCGTATCCCGGGACATGAAGGGAGAAGACTACGACGTAATCGCTGTCATAGGCGACGGATCCCTTACGGGAGGCGAGGCCTACGAGGGACTAAACAATCTTGGCGACTCAGGCTCTAAAGCCATCGTCGTCTTAAACGATAACGGCATGTCCATCAGCCCGAATACCGGCAGCATTTCAAACCACCTTTCAAAGCTGAGAGTTTCCAGCAAATATTTCGCCTTTAAAGACGGCGTAAAAAAGGTTGTGACAAAGGTGCCGGCTATTGGCGAGGGAATTTACTCCGGTGCCAGCAAACTCCGTGATATCGTAAAATACGCCGTTGTAGACGGGGTATTCTTCGAGGAGCTGGGCTTTACTTATATCGGCCCCATAGACGGCCATGATATAGGCAAGCTGACAGAGGCACTGGAAATGGCCAAGGAGTCCGGTAAATCCTGCGTGGTTCACGTAATTACAAAGAAGGGCAAGGGCTACAGAAACGCGGAGAAAAATCCGGGAGTCTTCCACGGAACAGGTCCTTTTGATAAGACAACAGGCGTGCCAATTAACTGCGCCTGCGACAAAACTTTTTCCGAGATTTTCGGAATCAAGATGATAGATATAGCGGAGAGAAACAAAGATGTTGTCTGCGTTTCCGCTGCAATGATAGATGGGGTGGGTCTTGAGCATTTTGCCAGACTCCATCCGGATAGAATTTTTGATGTGGGTATAGCGGAGCAACACGCCGTTTCCTTCGCCGCAGGTCTTGCTGTTGGCGGAATGAAGCCGGTGGTTGCCATTTATTCTTCATTCCTGCAGCGTGCCTTCGACCAGATAATGATGGATGTGTGCATGCAGAAACTGCCTGTAATATTCGCCATTGACAGGGCCGGGGCAGTAGGTGCCGACGGTGAGACACACCAGGGAATATTCGACCTGTCATACATGTCGGAAATGCCGGGCATGACTATTCTCGCACCGAGAGACGGGACTGAACTAGCCCAGATGCTGGATTACGCACTGACTCTTAATTCTCCCGTATGCATCAGGTATCCGAGAGGCAGCGCAAAGGATTTGGATTTACCCAGAGAGCCTGTTGAGGCTGGTCCTCAAATGCTTGTTGAAGGAAATGACATTCATATTTGGGCCTGCGGAAATATGGTTAAGAACGCCCTTAAAGCCTCTTCAATTCTGAAGGAAAGAGGCATAGATGCAGGTGTTATAAACGCCAGGATCATTAAGCCTCTCAGCGAAGATGCCGTAAGAAAAAGCGCCCGGGAATGCAAGATGATTGTAAGCCTTGAGGACAACGTATTCCGAAGCGGATTTGGTTCTTTAATTGAGGAATACACTGAAGTACTTAAAATAGGCTGGCCTCTTAAATTCATAGAGCACGGCAAAATAGAGGAACTTCAGAAGTGCTACGGCCTGGATCCTGAGTCTCTGGCAGAAAGGATTGGTGAAGCTTTTGAAAGAAAGGCTTGATGTACTGGCAGTAAAGCAAGGGCTTTTCCAATCAAGGGAAAAGGCCAAGGCGGCCATTATGGCCGGAATCGTCATGGTGGACGGTCAGAGAGTTGATAAAGCCGGAACTATGATAGACGAATCCCTGCCCATTACCGTAAAAGGGGAGGAGTGTCCCTACGTGAGCCGGGGCGGTCTTAAGCTGGAAAAAGCCATGGAAGAGTTTTCATTTGAAGTAGGCGGCAGCATTTGCTGCGACATGGGAGCTTCCACCGGAGGCTTTACGGACTGCATGCTTCAGCGGGGCGCAAAGAAGGTATACGCCATAGACGTAGGCTACGGCCAGCTTGATTACAAGCTCAGGACAGACGAGAGGGTTGTGAACATGGAGCGGACCAACATCCGCTACCTGGACACAGATTTAATAGAGGAGCCTGTAGATTTTATAAGCATTGACGTTTCATTTATTTCTCTTTCCCTCATTCTCCCTGTGGCGGCGGAGATTCTTTCCGAGACAGGACAGGTGCTCTGCCTTGTAAAGCCTCAGTTTGAAGCAGGAAGGGAGCAGGTTGGAAAGCACGGTATCGTGAGAGATAAGAGCGTCCATGAGGAAGTAATATTCAAGGTGGCTCGCTACGGAATGGATAACGGCCTTCTTCCCACAGGACTCACATATTCACCGATAAAAGGGGCCAAGGGCAACATTGAGTATTTGTTGTATTTCAAAAATACTTTTGATAAAATCGATGAGGATGTAGCCGTTAACGCTTTAAAAATTAAGGAAATTGTAAGTAACGCCCACGCTGGGCTGTAAGCTTTTGGAGGTAGATTAAGTGGCGCTGTCGCCTATGATGAAGCAATATCTGGATATAAAAGAGGAAAACAAGGATTCCATCCTCTTTTTTAGGCTGGGAGATTTCTATGAAATGTTCTTCGACGACGCCCTTACCGTATCCAAGGAGCTGGAGCTTACTCTTACAGGGAAAAACTGCGGACTTGAGGAAAGGGCGCCAATGTGCGGTGTACCATTCCATTCCGCCGACACATATATTGAAAAGTTAATCGAAAAGGGCTACAAGGTTGCAATCTGTGAGCAGACGGAGGACCCAAGCACGGCCAAAGGCCTTGTAAAGCGGGAAATCGTCCGCATTGTGACCCCGGGAACCGTTACAAGTTCCAACATTCTAAGTGAGAAGGAAAACAATTACCTGGCATGCGTATTCGCCGGACCTAAGGGCACCGGCTTTTCCTACTGCGACATTTCCACAGGAGAAATTGCCGTCACCCAGATTAATCCCGACAGCGCAAGGACCGATGTAATAAACGAGCTGGTGCGCATAAAGGCCAAGGAAATCTTAATTAACGACGAAGGCAGCGCCTTTGTGGAGCTTGGGGAAATTGAAAATTCCCTGGATGCTTTCATAAATCAATACAGCGAAGAAAGCTACCCGAAGAAAAGCGCCGAGAAGGCTATATTAAGGCAGTTTAACATTAAGTCCTTAACGGCCCTGGGAATTGAAGAATCTGCCGAGGCAATTATGGCACTGGGGACTCTGCTCATGTATCTTACGGAGACTCAGATGCAGATGCTTTCCCATCTCATGATGCCGGAGACTTATACCATCGGAAACTTCATGTCCCTTGACAAGACTACCATCAGGAATCTTGAAATTACGGAAACTCTCTTTGAGAGGAACGTTAAAGGGTCTCTTCTGGGAGTCCTGGATAAAACTCACACAGCCATGGGCTCCAGGAAAATGAAGAAGTGGCTGAGAGAGCCTCTTAAGGATACAGGGGCAATTAACGATCGCCTGGACGGAGTGGAAGCTCTATATTCCGATCCACTTACGGCCAACAACATCCGTGAGAATCTCAAGGCAGTCTACGATTTTGAAAGGCTGGCAGGGAAGATATCCACAGGCAGCGCCAACGCCAAGGATTTAATAGCCCTTAGAAACTCTCTCTTCGTATTGCCGGAAATAAAGCTGGACCTGGAGGGAATGGATAGCATGCTCCTTCAGTCTCTTAACGAGGATATAAATCCCCTGGAGGAAATTCACTCCAGAATCGATAAGGCCATCGAAGAGGAGCCGCCCTTTACGGTTAAAGAAGGGGGAATTATAAAGCGAGGCTATTCCAATGAGCTGGATGAGCTGACAGACTCTATTTCCGGGGCAAAGACCTGGATTGCCGAGCTGGAATCCAAAGAAAAGGAGCGCACCGGCATTACCAATCTGAAGGTTGGATACAACAAGGTATTCGGCTATTACCTTGAAATAACGAAGTCCTGGTATGACCACATTCCTGAGAATTATATAAGAAAGCAGACTCTCGCCAACGCTGAAAGGTTCATAACTCCCGAGCTGAAGGAGATGGAGAGCCTGGTTTTAAACGCTGAGACGAAGATAAACGATTTAGAGTATTCTCTCTTCTGCGAGCTGAGAGATTACATAAAGGGAGCCATTCCCATAATACAGAAAACCTCTGCAGCCATTGCAAGCCTTGACGTACTGGCATCCTTTGCCGATGTAAGCTCAAAGCTTGGTTACGTCAGGCCGGATGTAAATGACGGAGAGGTCATAATGATTGAAAAGGGAAGGCATCCCGTCATCGAGCAGACATCCGCCGGAGCCAGTTTCGTTCCAAACGACACCTACGTAGACAGGGAAGGGGCGTCAATGCTGCTTATTACCGGGCCCAACATGAGCGGTAAATCCACATATATGAGGCAGACGGCCATAATAGTCCTTATGGCACAGAGCGGCTGCTTCGTTCCCTGCGAGAAGGCCAAAATCGGCGTCTGTGACAGGATTTTTACGCGGATAGGTGCATCGGATAACCTGGCCGGGGGAGAAAGTACATTTTACGTTGAAATGAGCGAGCTGGCGTATATACTGAACAATGCCACCCAGCGGAGCCTGATTCTTCTCGACGAAATAGGAAGGGGCACCAGCACCTACGACGGACTGTCCATAGCCTGGGCAGTATGCGAGTATTTGTGCCACCCGGATAGACGAATCCGCACACTCTTTGCATCTCACTACCACGAGCTGACGGATCTGGAGGACAGGCTCTCAGGATTTATGAATCTTAACGTAGATGTATCTGAAGAAAACGGTGACATTGTATTTCTACACAAGATCGTTCCCGGCAGCGCCAGCAGGAGCTACGGTATTCACGTAGCGAAAATCGCCGGCGTACCCGCAGAACTCCTTGATACTGCCAGCGAAAAGCTTCAAAAACTGGAGGAAACCAGTGCTGAAATGAACGATATGGAGGGACACCAAATTAGGTTTGATATATGATTAGATTACTTGAAAAGAATGTTGCCGGCAAAATCGCAGCCGGCGAAGTTATAGAACGACCAATATCCGCAGTAAAGGAACTTGTTGAAAATTCGATAGATGCAGGCTCCTCCGATATTGTGGTGGAAATAAAGAAGGGGGGCACAGAGTACATCCGTGTCACCGACGACGGCATGGGAATTGCCGAGGAAGAAGCGGAGCTGGCCTTCATGCGCCACGCCACCAGTAAAATCGAAAAGGCTGAGGACCTGGATGCGCTGACATCACTGGGATTCAGAGGTGAGGCACTGGCTTCAATCGCTGCAGTTTCAAGGACTGAGCTCATTACCAAGACCAGAGAGCAGAAAACGGGAATTAAGCTGTCTATTGAAGGGAGCCAGGTAACTGATAAAGAGAAAATCGGCTGTCCCGACGGCACAAGCATTATAGTGGGAGACTTGTTTTTCAACACTCCCGCAAGGCGGAAATTCCTTAAATCCCAGGCTGCCGAGGCTGCTTCAATCATTGAATTTGTAACGAGAATGGCTCTTGCATATCCGGATATTAAATTCCGCATGATAAACAACGACGCAATTCTCTTCGCCACAAGAGGAAATGGCAGCAGATTTGATGCCATAATTACTGTCTCCGGAAGGAAGGAAAGCAGCAAGCTCCTTGAGGTTTACGGCGAAAGCCAGGGAATGAAGCTTACGGGCTTTATATCGGGACCCGGGGAAAGCAGGGCAAACAGAAAGGAACAGATATTCTTTGTAAACGGCCGCAACGTAGACAGCAAGGTAATAGAAAAGGGGATAAACAAAGCCTATAAAGAGAGGCTCTTTGAGGGAAGATACCCAATTTGCTATCTTTTCATAGAGGTTGAGCCCGATACTCTGGATGTAAATATTCACCCAAACAAGAGGGAAATAAGGTTTGATGACAATGAAAGAGTGTCGGAATTCATCGAAGAAACATTGAAAAATGCACTTTTATCCCAGGATTCTATTCCGGAAATAGCTGCCGGAAGAATTTCTGAACCAGCAAAATCCGTAATACCAGAATATAAAAAGGAAGAAAAATACAGCGAACAAATTGACGTAAAAAATATATTGTCTACTATGAGAGAAAATGAAAATATTTCTCATGACAGTAATATTTTTGTAAAAGAAACTCCTTCCACATACGAGTCAAATAAGATTATTGAAAAGGAAACCATTAAAGAACCGGCTCCCGTGATTCACAAAGGGCTTGATTTCAGCGAATTACAGGTAATCGGAGTCCTTTTTGAAACATATATTCTCGCATCTCTGGAAGATGAATTTTACCTGGTTGATCAGCACGCAGCACACGAGCGGGTATTCTACGAAAAGCTGACAGATAGAATGGAAAGGAGGGAGACCTTCAGCCAGGAGATTATGATTCCCATTACATTTGACTGCAGCTGGGAAGGCACAGACTGGATTGAGCCTCTCCTTGATTTTGGCTATGTAATTGAGCCCTTTGGCCCCGGTATTTACGCTGCCAGAGCCATTCCGGACTTCTTCGATCAGAGCGGTGCAGAGACCTTCTTAAAGGATTATGTGGCGGCTCTTGACGACGATATGGATTTTGAGAGCAGGGAGCTTAAAGATATGCTGGCAACCCGTGCCTGCAAAAGCGCCGTAAAGGGTGGAGATATTCTCTCAGGGCCTGAAATTTCAGCACTTATGGAGGATTTGTCCAAATGCCGCAATCCCTATTCCTGCCCCCACGGCAGACCCACTTTTATAAAAATGTCCCGCTATGAAATTGAGAAAAGATTTAAGAGAGTTTAAATATGAAGATCAAAGCTATAGTTGTGGCAGGGCCCACAGCTGTTGGAAAAACTGAATATGCAATAGAGGTTGCAAGGAATTTTGACGGTGAAATTGTTTCCTGCGATTCTATGCAACTATATAAATACATGAACATCGGCAGCGCCAAGCCCACTCCCGATGAACTTGAAATGGCGCCTCACCACTTGGTGGACATTATAGATCCCAGAGAGGAATTTTCCGTTGCAAAGTACCAGAAGCTGGCTCTTTCAGCCATTGAAGACATTCATTCACGGGGGAAAATGCCTATAATTTCAGGCGGAACGGGTCTTTACCTAAACTCACTTCTATACGAAATGGACTTCGGCGGCAGCACCAAGGATTCCGCCTTCAGAAGGCGCATGGAGGAAATCGCGCTAAATGACGGGCCCGACAGACTCTACCAGATGCTGTCGGAGAGAGATCCGGATGCGGCGAAACGGCTCCATCCCAACAATGTAAAGCGTGTAATCCGCGCCCTTGAGGCCGTAGAGCAGGGTAAGAGCATTTCTTCATTTGAGTGTGTTACGAGAGAGCGGGCGGGCCTTGACGCTGAAATGATAGCCCTTGAAAGAGACAGGGAAGAGCTGTACGAGCGGATAAATCTAAGGATGGACAAGCTCATTGACATGGGCCTGGTGGATGAAGTAAAGGGCCTTATGGATATGGGCCTTAAAGCTTCGGACACTTCCATGAAGGGCATTGGATATAAAGAAATTATCGAGTACCTGGACGGGGAAATTTCCCTTGAGGAGGCTGTGGATAAAGTAAAGAAGAACACCCGCCATTATGCCAAGAGGCAGATGACATGGCTCAGGAGATATGATAATATCAAATGGTTCAATTTAAGCAATTATTCGTCAGAATCGGAGGCTAAAGAGGATATAATCGCATGGCTAAAAGAAAGGTCGTAAAAGTCCATAACAAGAGCGATAAGCCGGATAACGTGGTAATGAAGGAGCACAAGATCAAATCCGATTGTGAGGATCTTGAAAGGAACCTTCCATCCTTTATGCGGGGCTATTTCGCCTATTTAAAGGGCAACGTCCTTCCCATGACACGTCTGGCCTATCTTCACGACGTCACATTCTTCTGCAATTATCTAATTGAAGAAACGGACCTTACAAAGGCCAAAGAAATCAAGGATATTACACTTGAAGAATTCGCAGCCCTTAAAGCCGTAGATGTTAACCAATTCATAGATTACTGCAGGAGCTACCGGAAAGAGTCCGACGACGCCGTATATTACTACGAAAACGGCAACAAGACCCTTGCCCGCAAAAAGTCTTCCGTGTCTGTCCTCTTCAAGCAGCTCTACCGGGACGAGCTCATTCCAAAGAACATAACCGACGGCTTCGACCCAATCCGGGTGCCAAAGCCGGGAGAGCGGGAAATCAAGGCCCTCCAGGATGATGAAGTCATGATAATGCTTGATGCCGTAAGTAACGGCGCAGGTCTTACGGACAAGGAAAGGCAGTACTGGGAAAAGACAAAGCTTAGAGACAAGGCAATTCTCATAGTATTTCTCACCTACGGCCTGAGACTTTCCGAGCTGCAGCAGCTCAACGTCTCCAGCTTCAACTACCAGAGAGGAGAATTTACAATTTACAGAAAGCGGGGCAAGGAATCAGTAATGCCTCTCAACCAGTCAGTAACCGGCGCAATTCGGGATTACGTGGAAAACGAACGGCCTGATGAAGGCATCGCCGAGGGTGACGAGGACGCACTCTTTCTCTCTATGAGAAAGCGGCGCATGACGGAAAGGCAAATAAGGGGGCTTGTGAAAAAGTACACTTCCATAGGCATGAACGTGTCACGCCATTCCGGCTACAGCCCCCACAAACTCAGGGCTACGACGGCTACAAGCCTTATAGGTCGTGGCAATTCCATATTCGACGTCCAGGAGCTTTTGGACCACGAACAGGTAACCACAACCCAGCTATACGCAAAGCATAAAATGAATACCCGCAGAGATCTTGTAAAAGACATGGAGTGGGAAGAAGAAAGAAAGGGAAAGAAGGATTAACATGATTAAAAAAGTAATAAAAACCAACGAACTTGAGCAATATCTCTATCCGGACGGCATTGCCAATCTGGATCAGTTCATGGAGGAAGTTGTAAATAAAAGCGCAGGCTTCGTCAAAATGGAATACCTTAACAACGACGCCGAGACAAATCCATTCTTCGTCCACGACGATATTAAAAGCGTATACGTTAATTTCAACAACATGACCACTCTTGAGGAAGACGAAGTCATGCTCATGAGCGATGCGGAATTCGAAGATCATCTGGCTCCATTTACCGATGAAATCTGTGAAAACTGCGTCTTTGACGGCAATCCGGACACAGGCTGCGACCGCATTATAAGTAAAAGAGATAAGATAAACATTCTGGAGGAATCATGCTTTCTCTTTGCGGATATAAGAGACTTTGACGAGGATGAAATCCCGGAAATACCGGCGCCTTTAGACAGCGACCGAGGAAAGATATTTCAGTTTAAACGCAAGGATGAGGATGAAGACTAATGAAAAATGAAATGCTATTAGAGCGCTTTGGCGTATCGCCCCTTGTAGCGGACTTTGTAGGTGCCGCTGAAAAGGAAATTGCCGGCGAATACGCAAAGCTTGACGAAATGACTGAATTCAACCAGTACAAGGTTCTCTCCGCCATGCAGAAAAACCGCCTTTCCGACACTCACTTCGGCTGGAACACAGGCTACGGCTACGACGATGCAGGAAGGGAAATTACCGAAAAAATCTACGCTGACGTATTCGGCTGCGAGGCTGCAATTGTAAGGACTCAGATTGTAAACGGTACTCACGCCCTTACACTGGCTCTGTCCGGATCTCTCCGCCCCGGTGACGAACTCATATATTGCACCGGCAGACCCTACGACACCCTGGAGGAAGTAATTGGAATAAGAGGTGAGGGGAAGGGCTCTCTCGCCGATTACGGAATTAAATATAAACAGGTAGAGCTGACAGATGAGGGCCACATTGACAAAGAAGCCCTGGGCGCAGCCATTTCAGATTCCACAAAGATGGTCAGCATCCAAAGAGCTACAGGCTACGGTTGGCGTCCGGCAATTACCATTGGTGAAATTAAAGAAGTTTTCGCCTATGTAAAATCCGTAAATCCGGATATTATCTGCATGGTTGATAACTGCTACGGAGAATTCCTGGATACTGTGGAGCCTACGGAAATCGGCGCCGACATTATGGCCGGATCCCTTATAAAGAATCCCGGCGGCGGCCTGGCTCTTTCAGGTGGATATGTGGCCGGTCGTGAGGATTTAATCGAAAAAGTGTCCTACAGGCTTACAAGCCCGGGAATCGGCGGAGAATGCGGCCTTACCTTCGGTCAGACAAGGACAATGCTCCAGGGACTCTTCATGGCTCCAAAGGTTGTAAATGGCGCTCTTAAAGGCGCGCTCCTCTGCGGTCAGGTATTCAGCTCCCTGGGTTTTGAGGTTTGTCCGGCTCCCGGTGAGGAAAGAAGCGACATTATCCAGGCTGTAAAGCTCCGCACTCCCGAGGGATTGGTGGAATTCTGCCGCGGCATACAGGAGGCGGCTCCCGTGGATTCCTTTGTAGTTCCCGAGCCCTGGGATATGCCCGGTTACGACGACCAGGTAATTATGGCTGCAGGAGCCTTCATTCAGGGCAGCAGCATAGAGCTTTCCGCCGACGGGCCCATGAGAGACCCATACAATGTATATTTCCAGGGAGGTCTGACCTACGAGCACTCAAAATTCGGCATAATTAAGGCTCTGGACAAAATGCATAAGGCAGGCCTCGTTAATTTATAGAGCGACGTGAATTTATGGGAAATGACAATAAACAGGCTGTTATGAATAATAAGAATGAGCAGCGGCAAAAAATTCTCGCCTATGTTAAGTTTGGCGTGCTGCTGCTTATTTTAGTCGGCATTCCATTATATATTTACTTTTTTCAGCATCAGCTAATAGATAGCGTAAACAGCGTTGAAAAGGTACAGAGGCTTTTAAACGACAACAAAGCCTACAGCATACCCATATATATATTGGCCCAGATCATCCAGATTGTAATTTGTATAATTCCCGGGCAATGGCTGCAAATGGGCGCCGGTCTGGCCTGGGGCATCATGCTGGGACTGCTGTTTTCTCTCATCGGAGCGCTTTTCGGCTCCATTATTACATATTATATTGCCAAATGGCTGGGTAAAGACGCTGTCCATTTCTTTTTCGGCGAGGAAAAGGTTGCGGAATATGTGGAAAAGCTCAATAAAAAACGGGCTTTCTTCATCGTATTTTTAATATTCCTTATACCCGGAGTTCCGAAGGATCTGTGTAATTACGCTGCGGGAATATCCTCTATGCGCCTTAAACCTTTTCTGCTGGCATCCATGATAGGCCGCACACCGGGAATGCTAGGCTCAATTATAATAGGGAAGCGCATTGCGGCAGCAGACTACACGGTGGCTATTATAATCGCCGTGGTGGCGGTAATATTAGCAGTATTAGGTGTGATTTTTCATAAAAGAATCCTGAAATTCATAGAGAAAAAGTATAGGAGATAACGGTTTACAAATAACATATTATGCGTAAACCAACTTGTTCGTTTTTATATAAAAAGTTTTGAAGGAATTGCCCGGAACCCTTTTTAATCGTTGAAATATCAACGATTATTTTTGTTCACCCTTTCGCGAACAAACGTTCAAAAAAGTATTGACAACGAACAAATATTCGTGTATTGTGTATGTATCGAACGAATGTTTCTTTATTGAGAAATTTTAAGAGATATAAAATGTGAGGTGAAATAAAAGATGGAAAGAACTATGGGAACAAGAAAGCATATAAGAGTAAAATCTAAATTCAGATTCACAATATTCGTAGTCATATCAATTATGATTCTCGTAACAGGCTTCAATACGATCTTCGGACTCAATACAGTTCGCGGAGGTTCTGAGCCAAGTTACGTAAATGTAGAAGTTCTGCCCGGAGAAACTTTATGGGATATCGCATCAGCTCATATGTCATCCGATATGGATAAACGTGAGGCCATATATCTTATAAAGAAAGCAAACGGTCTGGATGACTCATCGGTAGCACCGGGACAGATAATAAAAGTGCCAGTTTCGTAATATACGATTCTATATACTCCAATTTTTCTACAACTCACTGGTCCAGAGGCCAAAATTAGCTGTAAGCGTTCAAAAGGGTGCATTTCTCAAGGTACGAACACCTTAGGGCATCAAAAAAAATCGCTTAAAACGCAATTTTGAGCCTCGTTTTCTTTATCGTTGAAATTTCAACGTTTTCAGCGGTTTTTGATGTTTAGGGATAGATAAATATAATAATAACATTTCCGAAAATTATGATTTTAGGAA
>DFGY01000091.1 GCA_002372505.1 Firmicutes bacterium UBA3738 | reverse complement strand
ACCTGCCAGGGAATGAACTTGCCGCTCTCCTTAAGAGCCGTTTCTGCAGCCCTCTGTAGTCCTCCGCAGCAAGGCACTTCCATACGGACTATTGTAACACTTTTTATATCGTTGTCTCTGATAATTGCCGTAAGCTTTTCCGTGTAGTCTCCTTCATCAAGCTTGGGGCATCCTATCATGGTTACCTTGCCCTTCATGAATTCCTCATGCATATTGGCGTAGGCGTAGGCCGTGCAGTCGGCAGCTATAAGTAGCTTTGCACCGTCAAAGAATGGCGCCTTCGGCGGCAAAAGTTTAATCTGGCAAGGCCACTGCATAAGCCTCGAAACAGCTCTGCTTGCAGTCTGGGGCTGAAGGTCTTCACCTAAATCAGGCTCTGCTCCGCCAAGGTCTCTAAACATAGATCCAGGGCAGCCTCCGCCCATGTGGGCATGAGCGTGCGGCTCTGAATTATGTGCCTGTGAGTTTTGGGACTGAGCCGCCTTAACTGCCGCTTCGTCATATTCCGGGGCCTCTCTTTCTTCAAAGGTAATTGCTCCCGTAGGACATGCCGGCAGGCAGTCACCAAGGCCATCGCAGAAGTGCTCCCTCATGAGTTTTGCCTTTCCGTCAACTATATCAATGGCACCCTCATGACAGGCATTGGCACAAAGTCCGCAGCCATTGCACTTTTCCTCGTCTATTTTTATTATCTTTCTGATCATATCTAACCGCTCCTTTTCCTCGTATCTTAAAACTATACACTCTTGATTATTTAAGTGTATATTAATATAATTTTACCATTGAATACGTTGTCTAAACCACACAATTGAAAAAAACTTGGCGAAAATATAATTATAATGAGTCAAAATCAAAATGGCAAAAAAGCATATCACTATATAATGTTCTGCCTTCTGACATTTGTCATGGGCGCTGTGGCAGGTCTGATCATCTGGGGAATTCTTCAGTTCATAAACCAGGGGACAGCCTTTGTGTGGGAAATCATTCCCAAGAAAGCGGGACTTGAGCACTCCCTTCCCTATTCCCTTGCAGTGTGCCTTCTCGGCGGACTTTTAATCGGACTCATGCGCAGTAAATACGGCCCAATGCCTGACGACACTCACCAGGTCATGGCTCAGGTAAAAAGCACCGGTGGCTATTCATATGACCGTCTAAACATTATAACCATAGCCGTGCTGCTGCCACTGATTTTCGGCGGGTCTCTGGGGCCTGAGGCCGGCCTAACGGGAATCATCGCCGGCATGTGCACCCTTATCGGCGACAATCTGAAATACAAGGGCGATAAACTGGCAACACTGGCGGAAACCGGCTTTGCCACATCAATGGCCCTAGTATTCGGCTCCCCCTTCTTCGGCGTCATAAACAACCTGGAGCCTGACGATAGCACCGAGCACTACCGTGAAAAGCTTGTGAGCAAGAAGGCCCGGATAATTATATACTGCTTCGGAGTGGCAGGCGGAATGCTGACTATGAAAGCCATGGGAGCATTAACGGGACTTACCGGCGGACTCCCCCGCTTCGGCGCAAAGCACGCCATGGGAATAGATCAGTGGAAATGGTTCATCCCTCTTGTACTAATGGGCATGTTGGCCGCCCTGATATACACGGGATTAAACGAATCAACCAGGCGCCTTAGCGCAAAGCTGGACAGCCACCCTATAATAATGTGCCTCATACCGGCAGTATTCCTCGCCCTAATCGGCTACTTCTACCCCATGGCCATGTTCTCGGGAGAGCATCAGCTAAAAGAACTTATGGGTGACTGGGAGACTACTGAATACACCCTGCTCATTGCCACAGCCGCGGCGAAACTGGTTCTCACCACCCTATGCATAAACTTCGGCTGGCGAGGCGGCAGCATCTTCCCCATAATCTTCAGCGGCAGCGCCCTTGGATATGCCTTCGCCCTGATTACGGGAATGGACGGAACCTTCGCAGTAGCCATTCTGGTAGCGGCAATGTACGGATTCATAACTAAGAAGCCCATTGCCACAGTGGCAATACTCCTCCTATGCTTCCCCATAACATATATACTTCCCATCGCAGCCGCCGCCCTACTGGTAGCAGCCGTTTCACGGGGACAGGCTTTTTGTTTCACCCGCTTAAAAAAAGGAGATCAAGATGAAAACTGAAATAATCAAAGTTAAAACCAGCGCCCACACTCAGATGACGGACATAACCAGAGATGTGCAGGCCGCGGTATCGAAATCAGGTATAACCGACGGTATTTGCCTGGTATTTACGCCTCACACAACTGCCGCAATCACAATAAACGAAGATGCGGATCCGGACGTAGTGAGAGACTTTACAAAGGAGATAAACAAAATCGTACCCTGGGAAGACGACTACCTTCACATGGAAGGCAATTCGGCCGCACATTTAAAATCCAGCATGATCGGCGCCTCCGAACAAATAATTGTGGAAGACGGCAAACTCTTGCTGGGCACATGGCAGGGCATATATTTCTGCGAATATGACGGACCCAGAAACCGTGAGGTCTGGGTGAAAATTATTTAAGCTATTGGAATAGCCCTCTTATTTTTTCTTCGATTGCAAATTCAATTCTGTCCTCGTGCATATCCCAGTACACTTCGCCGATAAGGGCGATTGTTCCAAGTACTGCGAATATTATAAGCAGCACGAGAATTGTCAGTATTGCTCTTTTAGGTGTTGAGAAGAATGATTTAATCTTATTTATTGCTCTATCCACTTTTCCTTCCTCCTTTAATTGGAGTCATTATACCCTACAAAAATGAAAGTAAGGTTAAAGGAATCTATATCAACTTCAGAACTTCCTTAGGCGTTAAAACCGGGATGTCCGATAGCTTAAAATCTTTCTTGTTTCTGGAGACTATGTAATCTATGCCTATTCTTTTTGCTACTACAT
Organism: Firmicutes bacterium UBA3738; assembly: GCA_002372505.1. Classification (GTDB taxonomy): domain Bacteria; phylum Bacillota; class Clostridia; order Peptostreptococcales; family Anaerovoracaceae; genus UBA3738. The sequence goes on along the minus strand of DFGY01000091.1, from coordinate 7,778 downwards.
ACTGCACTGCATCCTCAAAATCCTTCCACTCCAAGTCCGCGGCCTTCACTAGATCGCTCCCCTTTGTATCCTCAATGTTGAACATTATATTAAGTGCCCTGACCACATTGCTTCTCTCACTTTGGTCAAGGTTCTTACGAAGAACATACATGATATTTGCAACGCTAAGAGAAGTGATGAACCCGTTTACAAGGCCAAGCTCCGAACACTCGCAGACCTTTTTCGAGCTAGCAAAATAAGGCTTTCTCATTTCAAGAACAGCTATAACTACATTTGCATCAATCAGCAAGTTCATATTTACTCCTAAGGGCTTTCATCTTTTCTTCTTTATAATCCACATCTTCAGCCACAATTCCCGCAAGAGATTGGGTAAGAGTCTGACTGACTACCCCCTTGGGAACTATGCGCCCTATCTCCTTACCGTTCTTTGTAATGAGCACTTCGTCCCCTGCAAGAATATGTTCCATGTACTTGCCAAAATTGTTCTTCACCTCTGTGGCAGTTGCAATAATGTTCATTTTTACCTCCGTTATTTTAGCTAATTTTATTCTATAAAAAAATATCTAAATTGTAAAGTGATTATTGAATTAATCTTTTTCACATGTTAGCATATTCATGGCGAGCCATTAAGGCGGTGAAATCTACCCCACGACTTACGTTTTTTCACAACGTGAGTACAAGGGGGTGATGCCTATGAGTACATATGAAATACTATCTGCCATTTTGATGGTGATATTAATCGTAGTAACCGTAGACAATAAAAGAAAATAACCGCCTAGCGTGACTACTTCGCGGTTATTTCTTTTAACTGTTTCGTGGGTCACCGTCAATGGCTCCCATATTCTTTGGTACCCGGTAGGGGAGTCGAACCCCTGATTCAGCCGTGAGAGGGCTGCGTCTTGACCACTTGACCAACCGGGCATGTCCTGCGCCTTACGCGCAAGGTGTATTATAAACTGTTTTCATGATAATGTCCAGTACTATTGCGATTTTATAGTGCGATTATCTATCTACTCTGCTTTGGTAAACAGGCCGCCGTTTCCAAATTCCCAGGTGCCTCCGCCTGCTCCTACCTCAAAATGGAGTTTTGCAATGCCCAGGTCTACCATGTCGTAGTTGTGTTCTCCTTTTACTTTGGCGCTTACGGTCTCACCGTCGCATAGGAATCTGACAGGCTGGCGATTCTGTGCCGATGGGGCTTTGACCGCATAGCGTACTCCATCCACCACCCAATTGGGAACGTCTGCATAGGCCGTCAGCATGTCCTTGATTTCTTTGGACTTGCGCTTCAGCGGCTTTTTTATAGCCCTTTCTTTCATGCTTTCTTTTGTCTTAACATGGCCAAAGACTATGGCGCATCTGAACTCTTCATCATCTGCAACTTCAACGTGACAGGCGTCCTTGTCATATGTCCCGCCAACCCAGCATGAGCCAAGGCCCAGTCTTGTAAGGAGCAGCACCAGACTCTCTCCATAATAACCGATTTTCTCATCCCCTACGGGATCGTCCTTCTTACGAATCATGGCGAAATAATTCTGGACACCGGAGAACATGCCGTAGCTTTTTCCGGCGGTGAAGGGCTCGCCGTCGCCAATCTTTAGCTTAATGTTCAAATCCGCTGAACGATTGCATTCCCAGACTGCTGCTTCCAGCTGCTCTATTATTGCATCATCCACCGGAATGTCTTCATATTTTCTCCTGGATGTCCTCTCCATTATTGCACTTCTAAGATCCATGATTTCTCTCCTATACAAGGCTTGTAACCCAGTCATACAGCGGCACAAAGCCTATTGGCAAAAACATTGCCGGCACAAAGTTCATTATTTTAAGTTCCGTAACCTTCAGCATATTCAGCGCCTGCCCTATTATTATCAGCGACCCTACACAGACCATATCGGCTATTACCGCCTCGCTGAGCAAGGGCTCCACCAGCTGTGCCAGCAGAACGAAGGTCCCTGTGACAACGAATATGGATGCGCCTCCCAGAAGAGTCCCAGGCCCCAGTGAGGCCGCCAGGACAATACCGCTGACTCCGTCCAGACCGGCTTTGGAATAGAGAATGCTGTTATCCCCTTTCAGCCCGGCCTGCAGGGCTCCGAGAAGCGTATAGGCCCCTACGCACTGTATCAGCGATATAGTCACAAAGGCTTCAGCAAAGGAAACGCCCTCTTCACCGGTCTTTTTCCCACGGCTGATTTTCTTTTCAGCAAAATCACCAAATCGCTTAAGCCATTTATCCAGGTCCAATAGTTCTCCCACCAGGGTCCCTATGGCCAGTGAAATAAGCACCACTATTGCATTTTTTCCACCTAGCGCACCGGATATACCAACGTAGAGCACGAACAGCGCCATGGCCTGAATAATACGTTCCGTCAATCTGTCCGGAATACCTTTACGCGCCAAGACCCCGATGCCTGTCCCCAAAAACACAGCTACTGTATTCACTATGACACCAAGCATCCTACTCTTCCTGCTCCTCCTGAACTTCCATTCCCATTACGGTTTCAATAATTTTATCACATGCCTCATCCAAGGTGAGCCCGTCTGTGTTAATGGTCACATGGGCGTACTTATCGTAAAGTGGCATTCTGCGGTCGTAAATATCTTTAATTGTCTCCCCGGGCTCAAGGGAAATGCCACGCTTGGTGAAATCCCCAAGCCTTTCAATAATGGTCTCGCAGCTAAGCTCCAGATGAACCACTACACCTAGCTCTCTAAGGTTCTTCATGGCTCTGGGACCGTAGACAACGCTGCCTCCCGGGGCGATGACCGTATTAATGCATCTGATGGAAGCGTTTACATCTTCCTCTATTAAATTAAACTCATCAGGACCTACTTCGTTGAGAATGTCCTGAAGCTTCATGTGTTCGCGTTCCTGTATTAAAATATCGGAATCAATAAAATGATACCCAAGTTTCTTCGCTAAAAATAATCCTGTTGTACTTTTGCCGCTTGCCGGCATTCCGATAAGTGTAATGTTCATGTTTGTTATTATAGACTAACGTGCTATTTTTTGCCACTTCTTTTGATGTATTTTTTACCCTCCACTCTTTTGCTTTGAATCCTTCCCTCTCTCACCAGGTGGCCCATATATGACCTGATGGCTGATGGTAGCCATCCCCGATTGCGGGTAAGTTTAATGTGCACACCTCGCCCGGCTATGGTCTCGTCCACAAATTTTGTCTCTTCTATCCATTCTCCCAGGTTACGTTCCATCTCATCCAGCATATCCTTGTGGAAATCGATGTTCTCCTGGGCTATTTTCTCTATATCCGACTTTTCCACAACGTCCATATGGGAAGCGGCGAAATAAGGATAATCCATGTGCTTAAGCTTTTCCAATGTTTCAAGAGCTGCAGTGACGTTGAGTTCATAAGGAATCTTTGAACGCTTGAGCACTACGTCGGTCATCATGCTGTCTCCTATGTGAAGGACTCCATCGGGAGTGGCGAATCCCAGGTGCTCCGGGGAATGGCCGTAAAGCCTCTCAATTGTAAAGACTGCATTTCCTACTTTCACACTCTTTGCATCCTTTGGTACAGGTGTAATTCTGTATTTTCCACTGTCGCCATAGAAATACTGATCCGGGTCCATCCACTCAAAGGGCATGTTCTTACCGGGATTTTCCCTGGCCGCCTTATACCTTTCTTCCGTTATATCCTTTTCCTTTTGAGCTACATATATCTTAGACCCGAAAACTCTCTGAAGAATACCATTGTTCCCCATATGATCCACATGCATATGTGTGCACAAAACAGCCGGCACCTTCTTACCCCGAGCCTTTAGAAAAACTATAAGCTCTTCACTGGTAAAATATCCGGAGTCGATTAAAACCGTCTCCTTGTCCGAAATATCGTGAAGGACGCAAAGAGATTGTTCCAATATTATGTATCCTGTTTTATCTGTAATAGGCGTATATTCCAACATGAATGGTATTGTATCACAATATCTAAAAAAAGGAGCCGGTTTTTTCCGGCTCCCCGCTAAATTTATTATCTATTTACCTTCTGCCAGTTCGCATGCAATCTTGCCGATTAATTCAATACCTTCTTTGATAATTTCAACGGGCTGGGTTGTGAAGTTGAATCTGGCTGTGTTGTCATTCTCTTCAGGCATAGCGTTTGGATACCATGCTCCGCCGGAGAGGAATGTGAATTTATGTTCCTCTGCTCTCTTCTTAAGCTCGGCAGTGCTGACTGATTTGGGGAATTCTACCCAGATGTAGTAACCGCCATCGGGAGTTGTGCGCTTAAAGCCTTCCGGGAAGAACTTGTCCATAGTCTCCATCATTGCATCTCTGCCTTCTTTGTAAAGAGCAGTCATCTTCTCCATGTTTTCTTCGTAATATCCTCTGTGGAAGAATTCAGCAAGAAGAACTTCGCTGACACCGGGCGGCTGTGAGTTTGTAGCTATCTTAATGTCTCTCAGAGCATAGATAAGCTCAGGAGTTGCAACAGCATAGCCGAGACGTGAGCCCGGTGCAAATATCTTTGAGAAGCTGCAGGCCATGATTACGTTACCTGTAGTATCGAAGCTGTAGATTGCCGGCAGTACTTCGCCTTCATAACGAACATCTCTGTAGGGGTCGTCTTCCAGAATGATTACATTGTATTTGCTTCCGATTTCAGCCAGCTTCTTTCTTCTTTCAACTGAGAGGCTGCGGCCTGTGGGATTTCCGAATGTAGGAACGGTGTAAACGATTTTTGCATCGTACTGCATGATCTTTCTTTCTACATCTTCCGGAATGATGCCTTCGTCGTCGCATTCGCAGGAGATAACTTCTGCCTGAGCCATTTTGAATGTATCTGTTACGTGCATGAATGTCGGGTTTTCTGTAAGTATTACGTCACCCGGCTCGATGAAGAGCTGGCATACGAGATACATTGTCTCAAGTCCGCCGCTTACGATCTGTACGTTTTCCGGACCTGCTTCTATTCCAGTAGGTTTAAGCAGATGCTTGCATACGGCTTCGCGCAGATCCTGCAGTCCGAAGGTTGCGGAATACTGGAAAGCTTCAAAGCCTCTTCCTGCATCTGAAAGAACCTCTGCAGCGTATTTTTCAACGTAGTTCATAGGGAGTACGCTACGTGCCGGAGCACCGCCTCCAAATGATCTCATGTTCGGGTCGGTCATGTTGTCAAAGAGACCACGCATGTACATTGCTTCTTCATGCATAGTCTGCATTCTGCTTGCATACCTGAATTTTGATGCCATAGGTAAACTCCTTTCTTTTGTACCTCACATTGTGGGTTAATGTCCGTATATATTAATAATATTTTATGAGAATTCCATTTTCTTTTCAAGAATATACGGCATTCTCATTGCGGACTCTTTTTTAATTGATACATGAGTATTTGTTCATCCATATTGTTTCTCACATATCTCCTCAATATAGTTATAATACGAAATGAGCCTGTTGTAAAATCAATCGATTTTATCAGGCTCATTGATTATTTCTATATCTATTCCATTACTCCCGTGTCGCCCCACAGTTCCTCGTCTGTTGGAATGTGCCGTTCAATTTCTGTGGCCAGGTAAGTGTAGTTCATGTAATACTCAAGATCCACGTTTTTCGCGCAGGAATTTCCGCCCCATGTGCCGCAGCCAAGAGATGCGGAGAATGGGTACCCTGCCGTCCAGGAGCCCGTGTTTACAAGGGCATTTGGCAGGTTGTTGTTCACCCTGACCGTATGGGTGTAGGTGGCGAAGTGCATTATATTTTCTTCGCTGTTGGAATAGATGCCGCAGGAATGTCCTGCCCCGGAATAGCTGTGTATTTCGTTTACCAGCTTTGTTGCTTCTTCGATATTTTTCACTCGGTATAAAGCAATGACAAGGCAAAGTTTTTCTCCGGAAAGAGGATAATCATGGCCGGTGCCACTTTCTTCAACGAGAATGAACTGGGTTCCTTCGGGAATACTTATTCCGGCAATATCCGCTATAGTCTCTACAGGCTTTGCCACCACATCTGTGTTAATAATGTGGTCTTTGGGCCATCCCGGAAAGATCGCTTTTCTAATGGCATCATGGTCCTTTGTAAGGAATGCTCCCTCACCTTCCAGAGCAGCGACTGCCTCATCGTATACGCTGTCAAAAATTACGAGGGAGTTGTCGCAGGAGCATCCCGCTGCCTTGTCGAAGGTCTTGCTCATTCTTACTTTCAGAGCCATATCCTTTAAATCAGCCGTGTCGTCTATTACCATGACGCCGTTTCCTGCGCCTACGCCGTAGGCCGGTGTCCCTGAGGAATATGCGGCCTTTACCATTGCGCCGCCACCTGTGGCCAGCACCAGATTCACCTGACTCATGAGCTCCCGTGAAACAAGCTCCGAGCACATTTCCGGCTCGACGCACAGGAAAACATCACGGGGCAGTCCTTCCCCTTCAAGAATGTCCTGAAGAAGCTCTGTAATATACATGCCTACCTTCCTTCCACTGGGATGAGGAGCAAATATTACAGTATCCCTGCTCTTCATGGCGAAAAGGGCTGTTGTAATAGGCGTCATATCCGGCTGGGTGCTGGGAATGATGGCACCGATAACGCCGGCGGGCTTGGCCAGTTTCCTGTAACCCATTTCTTTATTCTCCTCGATCACCCCTACGGTTTTACGATGTTTGATTTCACTGTAAACACCGCGGATCTTTGAATCTACCTTTGCCAATTTGGAAGGTATGTCGCCAAAGCCGCTTTCTTCCATGGCCATGTCGGCAAGAGTCTGTCTTACCTCTTCTTTATCCAGTTCCCAGCTTATTTTAGCCACCATGTGGTCAACTTCTTCCTGGGACATGTATTCAATTTTCTTAAATGCCGCCCTGCTTCTTTCAACTAGGGCGGCAACGTATTCTTTTGCGGTTATCTCAGTAATTCCAGCCATACTATCCTCCATGTTATAAGCACAAACAATTATTGTATTTCAAATTATCTTATGAAGTTTGTAACCACTTCCTCTTCCGTTTCCGGAAGGCCGAACTGTTCCTTGCCGAGAGCTATGCTCTTCATGAGAAATACCATGTTGTTTGCAAGGGTTCTCATGGTCTGAAGACCTTCGCCGTCCTCGGCAGCCTCACCGGGATTACGTCCGTAAACCATGTTCCAGTACTGGCTTGTGGCAACGGGCATACCGGCTATTCCAAAGAATTTATTCAGCTCATCAAAGGCTGTAGAGCATCCGCCTCTTCTGGCGATTACAACACTTGCGCCTACCTTCATGCGTTTGTCAAAGGGCGTGCTGAAAAACAGCCTCTGAAGGAATGCCTTGAGGGTAGCGTTGGCTCCGGCAAAATATACAGGGCTGGCAACTACCAAAGCATCAGCCTCTTCAAACTTCGGCGCCGTTTCGTTTACCATATCATCGAAGGCGCATTTTCCAAGCTTGCCGCACTGTCTGCAGTCGACACAGCCTCTTATATCCTTGCTGCCTATCTGGATTTCTTCACATTCTATACCCTGAGCCTCAAATACTTTTTTCATCTCATCCAGAGCAACACCAGAGTTGGAGCCCTGCCTCGGGCTGCCGTTAATCATCAATACTTTCATGCTATCCTCCTTATTTCTTAGAAATGTTTTGTCCTCACTAGGCATATCCGCAGATGTATATCTTTCAACGGTCATATGCAGATCATATTTATCACGCAGTTCTGCAATTTCCTTCATCATATCGGAAGCATGATGAATGTCCAGGGCTTCCTGGTCTCTCCAACTGTCAATGAGAAGCACCGTTTCGAGATCGCTTAAAGGTATAAAATACTCGTACCTTTCATTGCCTTCCTCTGCTCTG
>DFGY01000039.1 GCA_002372505.1 Firmicutes bacterium UBA3738 | reverse complement strand
CATACTCAAATTCATATCCTTCTGCCTGTTGTCAGCCCTCAGACCTCAGCCATCAGCTTCCGTCCTTCAGCCTTACACCGATACAATGTGCCAAAACGCAACGTCATTCCGCACGCGGCGCAAAAAAACACAAAAAAAGGCCCGCACGTTTCCGTGCGAGCCTTGTCGTTATTTCACCTAGAGCTTGTCGAAGGGCCTTATCACCGTTTTTTCTCTTCTAGTTTTTTACGGATAAACTCCAGCATCTTCTTCTGATGCTCCTCGCGGGTAGTACCGAATGCCCGGTAGTTCTCCTCAGCGGACTTGCTCTCCGCCTCAAACCTATATATCTTATCTATAAACCTCATACGTTTTTTCCCTTCGTCAGAATCCTCCGTCTTACCTCTTCCTTCAGCCAACTTGCTTCTGCGAATCCTTCGCATCAGCTTCTCCATCAGCCGGTACACCTTCTTCATTTCCCAGCCCGTATGCTCAGGCAGGTCCTTAAAGTTGCCACAGTGCTCAATGGCACTCACATACCGTGTCAGTTCCTCGTCGTCCGCCACCAGGCCGTACACCACGTCATAGGTTTCGTCCAGCTCCTCCTGCCGTACCTGTCCTGAGCCTGTCGAAGGATCCAGGATGTCTGAGTACTGTTCCATTTCGTCGGTGTACTCAATCAGTTCCGGCTTGCGTTCGGGAATCACATCATCCCTCTTACATCTTCCATCTTCCGTCAAGAAGGGGTGTTCCCGCTCCCACTTCTGCACTTGCTTGGTTATCAAGTCCGCCGCAATGCGTTCCAACTGCTTGCCAAGGCTAAAGCGGTCTTGCCACTTCCAGTCGCCCTCTATCAGCTTCACCACGGCTTCCTCCTGATAGTAGTCCAGGGCGGGCATGCCTAATTCTCGTTCACTGTGGGCGCCGCGCTGGGTCTTTCCCCTCAGGCGCCATCGCAGATAGTCGGTCAACTCGTCCAGAGCCTCCCGCCAATCTCTGTCCGTCACTCCATCGAGCCGGACACTGTTGTCATGATAAACCTTCATTTTCTTGTTGGTCTCTTAAATTAAAAAATAAAAAAACTATTTCTGCAGAAACAATGACCCATCTCAGCACATTTTTCCGCACAGAGACCAAACAAAAATCAAAAAATAGTGAACTATTCACTTTTCACTATTCACTTTTCACTTAGTTCTGGTCTCCGGTTTTCGATTTTTACCGGATTTCTTCATAACTAAAAACTGTTTATAAGTCAAATACCTAACTTTATTTTTTCTTTTTCGATGCTTTCCTCAGCGCCTTCTGTTCCATTTTTGGCAGTGACGCCACGAATGCCTCAAAACTCCGTTTCCCAATCCTATCGTATAGCGCCTGACCCAATTTATACACTTTGGTCTCCAAGAACTCAGGCATATACCCATCGGGATTCGTGTCAGCATTCTTGGCGTTCTTGATAGCCTCTGGCATCAGTGGCAGATATTTGAAATAGTAGTATTTCGCCACTTTATCCAAAACCCGCTTTGCATCCTTTGAGGACTTAATTCCTAAGCCTTTCAGATCTGTCTGTGTATGATATAAGAGCCATATTTCAATGCAAGGATTACTTAATACAAGATGCCTGTTTCCCTTTTGTGCACAAAGAGAACGCAACTCCTCAATCTGCTCCTGCGGCCAACGGTCCACATCAATTACACACCATAGCGAGTCTCCGTCTTCCGGGCATAACTGGTTCTCATTAATGTAGTCATTTACTCTTTCCAAAACCTTCCTAGGCGAAGAACACCCATTGCCTTGCTGCATACCATTCTCTTCATCCGTGTCACTCTCAATTATGTCAACCTTTATCCGGTCTATTCCATCAAAAGGCCTAAAATAACCAGGCTCTGTCACCGACCCCTCACAGGCAATGGCAAACAGAGAATAGTCACGCACCTTGTCCTGCGTCACTTCACGCGTATAGCCTCTTACCTTGAATCCCATCTTATTCCCAGTTTAATTCGTTCAACTTGGCCAGGAATGGTATGGCGCCAAACCTTCCGTTCAAATATCCTTTTTCTATGTCCAGATCTGCTCTAGGTTTAAATTGATCCAGCGTATACAAGTTCGTGCTCTGTGTCTCACGGTCTTTCTCTGCAAACCATATTTCGTCATTACGGAATATCTTGCCGTCCAGCAGCCCTGCGTCATGCGTGGTAAAGATCAACTGACCTTTCATATTCTTGTCAGTCACTATACGTTTCACCAGCGCCCTCACCAGTGTGGGATGCAGGCTGCGGTCCAGTTCGTCGATGATGTAGGTATCGGTTTCATCCCTCATCTCATGAACCACAGGGAGGAAGTCAAATATTCGCTGCGTGCCGTCCGACTCTTCCTTCAGTTCAAAGTCATAGTCCTTATCCTTCACGCGGTGCACAGATTTAACCCGTCGCACAAAATACTTATCACCTTCCTTACGGATGCTGATGGTAAACGTGCCCGTAGTCAGCAGCGTCTCCCGTTCGTCATCTGCCCGCTTCGACATCCGCCTTACTATTCTGTCCACATCCCGCACCAGCTCCGGCCATTCTGCGATACTCATCTTGAATGTCTCCAGATCCTCGTCTTTCAGCGTCAATTCGTTAATGCCCAAATCCAATGCCGAAATCAGATTCTCTGACTGCTCTTTGAATTCTGGATCAGAATAGCGGTTGTCAAAAATCGATGTCGAGTGCGTCTCGGGATAAATCACGTGCAGTTTGACCATAATCCACATGTAAGCATCCGTCATCTCCGCATTCTTCACCACGTCCTGTTTCGACAACAGCAGTTCGTTGTCCTTCAGCAGATTCTCTTCCAGCAGCTTCACCAGCAGCTTATTCTTAGCGTCTTCCTTCCTAGTGGGCAACAGCTTGATTGTTGTCTTGCCAGTACTGGGATTCAACTTACGTTCAAAAATACATCTGGCCGTTCTCTTGGTAGCATATAGCCACTCCTCCACACAAACGTTGCCTCTGTAGCTCACGCCATACGAATATTGACCCTTCTCCGTCTTGAACTCCATCTCCAGCGTCACTGGATCTTTTGTTCCGTTATAGCGGTTGGCATCACTCGAAGCCGTAATGGGCAGGCAGCCATAGCGCACCATATTCTTCAGCCTTCCTATAGCCTTTATCAGGCACGACTTTCCCGCACCGTTGGCACCATAAATAACTGCCGTACGCAGTACCGGAGCCCCCGGCGAGTCAGAATACACATGCCATTCGTTCCTTCTAACGTTCGATGATGGCAACATATTAAACTCGGTTTCCTGTCCGTACGACCTAAAGTTCTCTATTACAAATCTTATAAGCATAGCGATAGCTCTATTTTCGTCAGCAAAGTTACTAACTTTTCGTTATATAGCAAAATATAATGTAACTTTTTTGCATTTTTAACTGTCATACAACGATTTTTTCGTCATATCGCCCCGTTTCCGTTGACTTTTGATGACAAAGTCTGTGC
>DFGY01000116.1 GCA_002372505.1 Firmicutes bacterium UBA3738 | reverse complement strand
GAAAGATAAAGGGATAGTTTCTTGGCACAATAGTGATCTCTTCGTGATAAGAAAATTCCAGATCCAGATTGCGTCCGAAATAATGATCCTTTGCATAATAAGTTGCTGCTGTACACATCTTCATCTTCTCCTGTTTCTATAAATGCCGACACCATCTTCCAGTTCAAACACTCTTGTCGGCTTTATGTATTTTTCATTAACATCAATACTACGCACTCCACATGCTTTGTAAAGGCGAAATTATCGAAGGGTTTCATGTACTTTATTCTGTAGCCGCTGTCCTGAAGCACCTTCAGATCTTTGCACATGGTTTTCGGATTGCAGGATATGTAGAGTATTTCATCTACGCCGTAAGAGGCTATCATGGGAAGAACCTTCGGGTGTATTCCGGCCCGAGGTGGATCAACAACTATTACATCCGGCTTTGCCTCCAGCTCAGGAAGAACTTTAATCACATCGCCAGCTATGAATTCGCAGTTGCCCAGACCGTTAAGCTCAGCGTTTTGTCTAGCGGAAATTACAGCATCTTCTACTATTTCCACGCCTATTGCTTTTTGCGCACTTCGGGTCAATGCCTGAGTAATGGTCCCTGTTCCACAGAACAGGTCGAAGACCGTCTTTCCCGATACATCATCAATAAGGGAAATAGCCTCTTTGTAAAGGCGCTCCACAGCCTCAACGTTTGTCTGGAAAAACGAGAATGCACTGACCTTAAAGTCCAGATTCATTATGCTTTCCATATAATAATCCTGGCCGTAGAGCACTCTCAGCTCGTCGCATTTTACGGCATCGGACCAGTCGTCGTTGATAGTTCTGAGAACGCCGCAGATTTCATCGTCAAGACTGAGGTCGCGAATCATTTTCACATAACCTTCCTCGTCAAAGATTAGTACAGGTTCCCCGGGAGCAGAACCGGGCGGCACCGTGGCCGGGTCGCTCTGGGTAACGATGTTAATAAGTATCTGCCCTGTGCGCACTCCCCTTCGCAGCACAAGATTGCGCATCATTCCTTCGTGGGTGCGCTTGTGATATTTTGTGTAGCCCTTTTCCAGACAAAAGTCCAAAGTGGCTCTTAAAATCTTGTTGAAATCCTCCGGTACCAGTTGACATTCATCAACGGTAACAATTGACATGAACCGTCCTTTCTGGTGCATGCCAAGAGTCATTTCCCCGTCCTTAACCAGGTCCCCGAAGGTGTAATCCATTTTATTTCTGTAACGGTACCGGGCGGGGGTGGGCTCAATGGAATCGAGGGACTCTACTAAAAGTTCGTTCTCCTTTATGTATTCCTTTACCTGCCCTTCCTTTATTGCCAGCTGCTCTCCATATTCCTTCCCCTGGTATATGCAGCCGCCACAGTACTCGTCGTGTTTGCAGACTTCTAGTTTTATATCCATATTTGATTATTGTATTCCTGTCTGATTGATTATCTCGTTGTTTATTTCCATGCAAGTATCCGATGGGGTGTAATTTTCCTGGCCGAAGGCCTTCTTGTGAAGGGCCTTTACTTCGCTTTCCAAAGTTGTGGGCACTGCATACCAAAGGCCGTTTGACAGAATTCCGCCGTAATATTTTTTCGGCCAGCCATAGCTCTTCTTGATGTCGTATCCCGGAGCTCTTAAGACAGCCCACAGCATTCCCGGATTGCTCATGTTGGTTCTGATATTCGGAAATACGTCATTGGCAAGGGTATTAAGCTTCCAGGGATGAGTGATTCCCTTCTTCATTACAGCCGCCATGATTTTCTTGTAGCGCTGACCTCTTCCCGGGTCGCCGCCGCTGGTCTTTCTTATACGGCAGTAGGTTGTCGCCTGTACGCCGTCAATTTCCTGTTTACCTGTCTCCGTAATCTTATGATATTTGCCACCGACGTTTCTTGCCGTCTCCGGTCCCCACTTGTTCAGGTCGCGGATTTCATTCTTCTTAATATCTACAGTGACGCCGCCAAGGGCATCTACTGTATCGGATACGGCCTGCCAGTTGAATATTACAAATTCCTCTATGTTCAGGTCAAGGCTGCGGTTGAGGGCCGCAATGGTTCCCGGGCCTCCCGCCCAGTGGTGGGCGTGGGTAATCTTGTCCAGTACAAGATTGTGCTCTGAATCCTCAAGTTTAAGATATGCGTCACGCATTATGGAAATCATGTTTATGTCGCCGTTGCTCTTCTTAATGGAAAGAATGATGATGGCGTCTGTACGGCTGCCATCCATGCTTTCATTGCTTCTGGCATCGGAGCCCAGCACGGCAATATTCCTGTATCCGCTCAGCTCATCTGCTACGCCGGGATCGATTCCCAGATCCTTATTCGATGTATCCACCTTGTCCAGGTGAGATGCCAGCACGAAAAAGTATGCGCAAAGTGCGCCAAAAAGAATCATGATAAATATTAGGAACTTAATAAACTTGCGTCCCTTCTTCTTTTTCTTACCCTGTTTTTTCTCCTTTTTCGCCATTTTCTTGGCACGTTTTTTTCTGCGGTATTCAGCCCTCTCTTCCATCTCGGCTTCCTTTACCACATCCTTTAATTTCGTCCTTTCGCGAATGGCGCGGAATTCTTCCTCGGGGCTGGAGTATTCTGAACTTACATATTCAGAATTGCGACTATTGGCATGTCCCTGGTCGTAAGTTCTCCCGGACCTTTCGTACCCATCGTAGATTTCAGGCTCCGCATGTCTGCTGTCGTAGAAACTGTGATTCCCCGACCTTCCACCTGTGTTGAGCCTGCGCTCTCTCGGGTCTTCGTATCCTCCTCTTGCGATTCTCTCATATTCATCGGCAGCCTTCTTATATTCGAGATTCTCATTCTCCCGAATCATACTTTTGTACACCTTTGTGCCGCCTGTATTATCAACCTTCATTTTATCGAAATCGTCACTTCTCATTATATATTTTTTCCTCTCTTTTTTGCGTAGAAAAAACTGGCCTTAAGACCAGCTTTCGCTTGTATTATACACAAAATCGGTCTATTTGTAAAATTGTTTTTACAAATATCCGTAACTCCGGTAGAATTTCTCGGTAGTTTGACACTTTAAAAGCTCAAAAATCTCTCGGAGCGTTGAAAACGCTCAATTTTTTGTCAAATTTTCGATATTTTGCTTGCGTCTTTTTGCG
>DFGY01000102.1 GCA_002372505.1 Firmicutes bacterium UBA3738 | reverse complement strand
CTATGGGGTTCGTCGTTGGCTACGTCCCTTGTGGACTTTCACCACAGATTGACGGCATGCCCGTCATACCCAAAAAGATGACAGGAGAAACGTCCCCCTGTCATCTTTTTTACTCAGTTATGAATGCGTCATATAGTGCGCGAATGGCTTTATCCATATCCTCATTGTCCACGCCAACGATGATGTTGTACTCGCTGGAGCCTTGGTCGATGATGCGGATATTTACATCGGCTTCGGCCAGGGATTTGAAGAGCAGTGCCGACACGCCCTTGCGGTAAACCATCCCCTCGCCGACTGTGGTAATGAGGGCAAGGCTCTCGTGGACTTCAATGCTGTCCGGCTGCAGCTGCCTTTCCAGTTCTTCCACGACCTTGTCGATTCTTCCATCCACTTCGTCCCTTGCAACAATGAGGGATACCGTGTCCACGGAACTTGGCATGTGTTCCAGGACGATGTCGAAGTTTTCCAGGATTCCCGCCAGCTTGCGCAGGAAGCCCCGGTCGGATTTCAGCCTGGTCTTCTTGATTGCGATTACCGTGAAATCCTTGGTGCCGGCGATGCCCGTTACGATTCTTTCCTTGTGTTCCTCGTGAACTCCTGCGGAAATTACCGTGCCCGGGTCCTCCGGTTTGTTTGTGTTCTTTATGGTAATGGGAATGCCTGCAGCACGCACGGGATAAATGGCGTCCTCGTGGAGTACGCTGGCTCCCATGTAGGAAAGCTCACGGAGCTCCGTGTAAGTAATGTGGCCGATGGGTTTGGGGTTGTCAACGATTTTCGGGTCCGCCACCAGGAAGCCGGACACGTCGGTCCAGTTCTCGTACATATCGGCGCCAACAGCCCTGGCTACGAGAGAACCTGTCACGTCGGAGCCGCCACGGGAGAATGTTCTGATCTTCCCGTCGGGACCTGTGCCGTAGAATCCCGGAATGACTGCCGTCTCGTGCTTCGCCAGTTCTTCCCCGAGAAGCTTGTTTGTCTCTTCTTCCAGCAGCTCGCCTCTCTCGTCGAAGCGGATGAATTCCTTGGCGTCCACGAAATCGTATCCCAGATACTCGGCTACAACCTTGGCATTCAGGTACTCACCACGGCTGGCTAGGTAATCTTCGGAGCAACCGTTTTCAATTTTTTTGATAATGTAATTGTAGTCATCCTCAAGATCCAGGCCTGTGTCAAGGCTCAGGTTTATGGCGTTAAAGCGGTCTTTAATCGCCTGGAACAGCTGGTCGTAGGGCAGGTTGTTCTCAATGTGGACCTTGCAGGCGTAGAGGAGATCCGTAAGCTTGCTGTCCTTATCGAATCTTTTGCCCGGCGCGGACACGACTATGTATTTAATGTCCGGATCCTTCTTGATAATGTCCTTTAGCTTTGCCAGCTGGATGCCGTCGGCTACCGACGAGCCACCAAATTTCGCTACTTTCAATCCCATTTTCCTTCACTTCACTTTCCTAGCCTATTGGCTAATTGCTTCTAAATACATCCTTTATATCTCGTTTAATCGGGAGCAGGACTTTTTGTTTTGCCACTTTTCCGTTTCAACTGGGAAATGCTGGTGCAACAAAAAGCCTGTCCCCGTGAAACGCTATTTAATTTCTTTCTTCAGTGCCGCTACTTTGTCTGTTTTTTCCCAGGGCACGTTCACATCTGTCCTACCAAAGTGACCGTAGGCTGCCACCTGTCTGTAGATCGGGCGGCGGAGCTTCAGGTTGTGTATGATTGCGGCGGGTCTGAGGTCGAAGTGTTTCTCGACGATTTTGACCAGCTCTGAATCGGGTACTACGCCAGTGCCGAAGCTGTCTACCATGATGGATGTGGGCTTGGCTACGCCGATTGCGTAGGATACCTGAATCTCGCACTTCTTTGCCAGACCTGCGGCTACCAGGTTCTTTGCAACGTATCTTGCTGCGTAGGTGGCGGAGCGGTCAACCTTCGTGGGGTCTTTGCCGGAGAAGCAACCGCCGCCGTGACGGGAATAGCCGCCGTAGGTGTCTACGATGATCTTTCTGCCGGTGAGTCCGGAGTCGCCAACGGGGCCGCCGATTACGAATCTTCCTGTTGGATTCACCAGATACCTTGTCTTCTTGTCCAGGTATTCTGCGGGAATTACCGGCTTAATTACGTGCTCGATAATGTCCTCTTTTATCTGTTTCTGGCTCACGTCCGGGTCGTGCTGGGTGGAAACGAGTACTGTGTCCACGCGGACGATTTCGTCATCGTCGTACTCAACTGTTACCTGGGTCTTGCCGTCGGGGCGAAGATATGTAAGCTCCCCGCTCTTTCTCACGTCGGCCAGTCTTCTTGAGAGCCTGTGGGCCAGTGATATGGGAAGGGGCATGAGTTCCGGCGTCTCGTCGCAGGCAAAGCCGAACATGATTCCCTGGTCTCCTGCGCCTATGGTGTCGAAGTCGTCCTTTCTCTTTACACGGTCAACGCCCATGGCTATGTCTCCTGACTGCTCGTCAATGGCGGAAAGAATAGCGCAGCTGTTGCCGTCGAATCCGTATTCTCCCTTGTCGTAGCCGATGTCGCAGATAACCTTTCTGGCCAGCTTCTGAATGTCTACGTAGCACTCAGTTGAAATCTCGCCCATTACCATAGCGTACCCTGTGTTAACAGTAGTCTCAGCCGCAACCCTTCCGTGCTCCGGGTCGCCCTTCATAATTTCATCAACGATAGCATCGGAAATCTGGTCGCAGATTTTATCCGGATGCCCTTCAGTTACTGATTCTGAAGTAAATAATCTCTTCATTAATATATACCTCCGTTTTTTAAACTTTGCAGCCTCCACAATCTTACTATGGCCGGCCGCCCGATAATTTCCTTAATCCCTCTTAAGAAAAAGCCCCCTTCTCGAAAGAAGAGGGTCTAATCAGCTCTATGCTCCTCATCTTTCATCCGGCCATGCCGTCTGTAGGATTTAGCACCTTGGGTCCTTGCGGAACCAGGTTGCCGGGCTTCAAAGGGCCTATTCCCTCAGCCACTCTTAATAAGGATTTTTTCCATTATATTTATGCTTCCCTGTTCTGTCAATACATTTTGCGTGTTATAATGCACCTATGGAATTTTTGAAGAGCACATGGAACAGATACAAATCGATGATAGGCGACATAGCTATGGCCCTGGTCATAGTCGCCGTAATTCTCACATTCATTAAGCCGGTAATCGTCAGCGGCAATTCTATGCTGCCTAACCTGGCGGATCACGACTACCTTATTTTGTCAAAGCAGTCATACAACTTCGGCAAGCCGGAGCGAGGGCAGATTGTAGTCTTCCCCGTGGAAGCCGACGGCGGCAAGCTTTACATCAAGAGGGTAATCGGCGTCCCCGGCGACACGATAAGAATCGACGACGGAGAAGTCTACATCAACGGCAAGATTGAAGACCAAAGCTTTACCAACGAGCACTACACTCCCGGGGAGCTTCCCACCACTAAGGTGCCAAAGGGCAAGCTCTTCGTCATGGGCGACAACCGGGCCCACAGCCAAGACAGCCGCAGCGAGATCGTCGGCATGCTGGATATAGATGATGTAATCGGAGTGGTCAAGCTGAGACTCTGGCCACTAAAGGAAATAGGAACACTGGAGCAATACAAATAGATGGAATACGAAAAACCAAAGCTAAGATTAATAGAAGGCGGTCTTTGCGACAAGACTCAGGCTGAGAAAAGATTCGTCTCAGCCTTTGTCACGGATACCCGCCTCATGGGTCAGCTCGCCATGGGCATACACTGGAAGATTCTCGACCACCCGGAAGCCGAGGACCTCTACCAGTACTTTTCTTTCGATGCGGAAGAATGCGGACTGGACAACTACAAGAGCGTCTGGGATGGGAATGTGGACGCCATGGATCACATCAGACAGACCATGATAGGCCCACTGGGCGGCCAGGATGTAATAATCAGCGAGAAGGAAGCTCGCGCCCTGTTCACGGAATTTTACTTAAAGAATAAGGAGAACGGTCCGACTTTCCGGGCAGGCCTCCACGAGTACAAATTCCTCATTGACGAGCCGGTCTTCTTAAGCGAAGAAGAAGACCATAACCTTCTGGTGAAAATGTGCAAGCCCATAGAGACCGTGGAGGAGCTGGTCAACTACTACATTATGAGAATGTGCGCCAAGGACTTTAAGGCTGCAGCCCTGCTGACAGATGGCGAGGGTCTCTTCGATCTTTTCGAGGAATACCCTCTGGTGACCCTTCTTAAAAATTCCATTCAGGAAAACGAGGAAGGCTACCTGTGCCATTCACTTCTTGATAAGGACGGCTACTACGACATCGTCGTCACCACTGTCATAGTGGAAAACATGAAGGTGACATCTGCAAGCCGGGGTTCCAAAATGGGAATCTCATATCAGGAAGCTGCCCTCATGCTCTCCCAGCCGGAATTTCTTACAGTGTACAGAATCATTGTGGGGCCGGAGGAGTTCGAAGACAGACCTTTGGAATTTAACTACAACGTAATGGTAACGGAATACGCAAACGGAAGAATGTACATGGCCTTTAACAAGGACAACAGCCACGTTAATAACCGGGTGTTTAAACTCAGCGGCGATGTCTTCGGCCTTTACTTCATTACATATAACGGAGAGTTCATCGTCGCTTCTCAGTCCAAGGAGTCCATTATAAAAATGGAAAGAGATCTACTTCATCAGGACATCGGATCCTTCCTGCTGCCTACAGGGAAATTTGAATTCCAGGAGCCGGTGCTCCTTCAGTTCGCCAACAGCGACATAGATTTCTTCGAAGAATTTCTCGAGCTCATAACCGGCGACGAATAAAAAAACACAAAAATACAATCTTCGAACATTCTCCTCGGTTTTATGTAAACACTTACTCCCCTTAGGCCGTGAGAATATCAACAAGGCACAAGTGCCTAAAATAGCAACGATTTTAGAACTTATCCACATGCAACTTTCGATTGTATACAATTTTGTCCACACAAGCCTGTGGAAAACTTTCAAAAATGGAAGGTTGAAATTTCAACGTTGAAAGGCGATTATCAGTTTGTCAACACTTTCTTTTCCACAGGTTACGAAAAGTTTATTGCAAATGGAGGAAATAACCAATGAACACTATAAAAACCATTCGCGAGTACCAGGAAGACGTGTACAAACGGGACTCCGAGGCTAACGTTATAGAGACTTTCAAAATTGACAAAAAAATCGAAATTGTTCTTGATTGTACTATTTTCTTTCCGGAAGGTGGCGGACAACCTTCCGACACAGGATTCATAAATGACTTCCCGGTCTTCCACGTAAGAGAGGAAAATGGCATAGTCTATCACCAGATAAAAGAGGACGACCTTTCAGAAGACGAAATGAAAAAACTCATGGCACTTTCCCCGGGTGAGAAAGTTGAGCTTCATATTGACTGGCCGCGGCGCTTTCTTAATATGCAGCGCCACCTAGGAGAGCATATTCTCTCCGGCACCTTCGCCGATATGTACGGCGGAGCCAACAGAGGATTCCACATGGGCGAGGACTACATTACCGTAGACATCAGACTGGAAAATGATCCGGCCTACGACATGGTCACAATGGACATGGCTCTGGCCGCCGAAGAAAGAATCAATGAAATAATCTGGTCCGACCTTCCCGTCACGGTGAAACATTTTTCCGATCCGGCAGAGGCGGCGAAGATGCCACTAAGAAAAGAACTCACTATTGAAGACGAAGACATTACCATCGTCACAGTTGGAGACGAAACAAATCCGGTGGACTGCGTAGCCTGCTGCGGCACCCACCCTGCCCGCACGTCACAGGTGGGACTTCTCAAAGTATATAAGGTAGAAAAAAATAAAGACATGTTCCGCATATTCTTTGATTGCGGCGCCAAGGCTATGGCCGACTACCGGGAAAAGCACCGCATCATCACAGATATTTCCGACAAGCATTCCGCCGGCCTTTCCGACCTGGAAAAGAAAATGACCGCCGAGGAATCCAAGAACCAGGAAATGCGCCAGCACCTTTCCACCCTTTCCCGCAGCCTGGCTCAGACCAGAGCGGAAGATATTCTGGCTGAGGCAGCGGCAAACCCGGACAAGGTAGTCTTCCGCAGCTACTCGGACATGAATGCAGATGACATTATGAGAATCGGCAAGGTGGCAGGCCCGGAACTAAAAAAGCCCGCCCTGGTTTTAAGCGAGAGCGAGCATACTGTTCTTCTGTTTTCCGATGGCACCGTCCACTGCGGCAATCTCGTCCGGGAGAACGCCAACATCTACGGCGGTAAAGGTGGCGGCTCGGATGTTCAGGCCCGGGCCATATTCCCCGACAACAAGAACATTGAAACCTTCGTAGATCTTATCGATAAACATCTTAGATAGATATCGATTTTAGTAAACAATTTCTAATGTAAACACTCGTGAATATGTTGCAACACCCTATCTATCGTTTAATTGCGATAGACTCTCGGATAGTTATTCCGCTACTTCTTCGCCCTCTCGTGACGGCGAAGGGCTTTGGGTTCGATAGAAAGTTCCTCACCTTCCGCCAGGGCAGCCACGCCTTCGTACTCGTGCTTAGGCTTTTCACCGGACTCGCAGTTATGCCTGCAGGGAACGTTTTCTTCCCGTGGCTCTTCTACGATTGGCGGCTCAGTGTAAGTGGTGATTACGCCTTCGTAGTTTCTTAGGATGACCTTGCCCGGTGCGCTACTGATTACGTACTGAGGCATGACAGGAATCTTTCCGCCTCCGCCCGGGGCATCTATTACAAATGTAGGAACAGCGAATCCCGTTGTGTGGCCTCTCAGACCTTCAATTATTTCTATTCCTCTTGACACCGGCGTCCTGAAGTGCTCGATCCCAAGGGACAGGTCGCACTGGTATATATAGTAGGGTCTGATGCGATTCTTGACCAGACCGTGAACCAGGTCCCTCATAATGTGCACGCAATCGTTTACTCCCCTTAGGAGCACTGACTGATTGTTCATGGGGATGCCGTTGTCTATAAGCTTGTGGCAGGCTTTGATGGCTTCCTCGGTCATTTCATTGGGATGGTTAAACTGAATGTTCACCCAGATAGGCTGGTACTTTTTCAGCATCTCCACCAGCTCGTCGGTAATTCTCATGGGAATGACTACTGGCGCCCTTGTGCCCAGTCTGATTATTTCCACATGCTCAATATTTCTAATCTCACTGATAATGTACTCGAGACGGTCATCGCTGAGCATGAGAGGGTCGCCGCCGGAAATCAGCACGTCGCGAACCTCAGGAGTATTCCTTATATATTCAATAGCCTTGTCGATTTCTTCCTTGCTCCTGGGAGCGTCTGTCTCACCTGCGAATCTTCTTCTCGTACAATGACGGCAGTACATGGAGCACTGGTCAGTCACAGTGAAGAGCACCCGGTCCGGATATCTGTGGGTAATGCCGGGAGTCGGCGAGTCGGAATCCTCGTGAAGGGGATCCAGCATGTCGCCCTTTCCTATATGCAGCTCCGCAAGAGTGGGCACAGCCTGCAGTCTTACCGGGTCATCCGGATCGTCCTCATCCATAAGCATGGCATAGTAAGGCGTAATTCCTGCGCGGAACTGCCCCGTCACCTTCTCCAGATTTTCTCTTTCCTCTCTAGTCAGACGAGCAACCTTTGAAATACTCTCCGCATCGGAAAGGCGGTTTGCCACCTGCCAATGCCAGTCATTCCACTGCTCTTCAGTTACATCCGCCCACATGGGGACATCTTTCCAATTTCTCATACTTTCTTCCTAACTATCATTAATCTTCCTTCTTATTCATTCGCGAAAAGCACGCCTTGTTATTATACTCATTTTTGCCGTAATTACTCAACCTTTTTTTGATTTCTACGCGTTTCACAGGGACAGGTTTTGCGCGTTTCACAGGGACAGGCTTTGCGTTACGCTGCCGACAGCTACCCTGAGTGACAGCGGCTTTCCTCGTACACAATCAATGCATGTTACTCACAGCAAGTGACCCGTGTGGGAACTCGCGCAGCAATTGTCACAGCGCCTAGCAACGCTATCGCTGATGAACTTGCGCCGTCAAATGTCGCAGCGCTTTAGCGCGTGGCGACCTACGACGCAGGATTCTTTGCGCTCGGACAAGCCCACACGGTGAATCACGTGCTTTGTTCGTAATACGCTATTGATTGTCTGTGCTCGTCAGCATTACTGTCATTCAGGGGAACTACCGGCAGCGTGACAAAAAACCTGTCCCCGTGAAACGCCTGAACGCAAAAAGATGACAGGAGAACCGTCCCCTTGTCATCTTTTTGTGTAGTACTTATTCTTATACAATCATCTCATGGGATGATTATTAGCTGAATATGCCGAGTCCGAAGAAGGAATCGATCTGTCCAACGAGAATGAAGAGCATTCCGATTGGAGCTGTTACTTTGTAGCAGAAGTTCCAGTAGCCCTTTGCACCCATCTTGTTGCCTTCGAGCTCGATTTCTTCTGCCATCCAATCCATGTGCAGCTTGTAACCGATGATGATAACCATGATCAGTGATCCAAGCGGCATCAGGATACCTTCTGCAAGCAGATCGTAGAAGTCCAGCCAGCAGAATCCCAGAGGCTGCGGAAGGTTGCCGCCACCGAGAGCATCCAGGGATGTGGGGATGTTCAGAAG
The DNA here is from genome assembly GCA_002372505.1 of Firmicutes bacterium UBA3738. Classification (GTDB taxonomy): domain Bacteria; phylum Bacillota; class Clostridia; order Peptostreptococcales; family Anaerovoracaceae; genus UBA3738. The sequence continues at coordinate 33,074 of DFGY01000102.1, read as the reverse complement.
GAATACGGCACCTGTAACGATGGATGTAATTTTCTTACGGCTGTATTCCTGACCTTTGTTGATCTTAGCGTCAATCCATGCAGCTGATACACCCTCAAGTACTGAAATTGATGATGTAATAGCAGCGATGAATACGAGGAAGTACAGTACGAATCCGAAGATCGGACCTACAGATCCCATGTCATTGAATACTGTCTGCAGTGTGATGAACAGAAGTCCAGGGCCGCCTGCAGGCTCAAGTCCCATGGCGAATACAGCCGGCATTACAGCCAGACCAGCCATGATAGCTACCATTGAGTCAGCTACAGGTACGATGATGGAGTTCTTAACAAGGCTTTCCTTCTTGGAGAGGTATGATCCGTAAGTGATCATAGCAGCCATACCAAGTGAAAGTGAGAAGAATACCTGTCCACCAGCTGTTGCGAGAATGCCGATCCAGCCCTTTCCTGCGAATACGCTCATGTCAGGCTTGAACATGAATTCGAGACCTGCGCTTGAGCCAGGCAGTGAAATGGACTTGATGATAACGATGATCAGCATTACGAACAGTGCCGGCATAGCAATTGTAGTAAACTTTTCAATACCGCCTGATACACCACCCATGATAATGATAAGGTTGAGTACGCAGAAGATTGCTGTGAATACCAGCACTACACCGCCGTTTGCGATAAAGTCATTGAAGTACTGTGTAGCATCAGCGTCGAAGATACCTCCGTGTGTGAAGATAGCAACGAAGTTAGATGCGAAGTACTTCATGCAGTATGCACCCAGTGTGCAGTAGAAGCTGAGCAGTGAAATAGCAGCGATAATTGCGAATACACCTACTATTGCATAATTCTTGCCGATTGATTTGTAAGCTTCGATAGCACCCTTACCTGTCTTACGACCGATAGTGAATTCGCCCAGTGTTACAGCGAAGCCTACGAAGATTACTACTACGATATAAAGTAATAAGAATGCGCCGCCGCCGGAAGTACCCATTTTGTAAGGGAATCCCCACAGGTTTCCGAGACCTACGGCAGAACCTACTGATGCCATGATAAATCCAAAGTTGGAGTTAAATTGGCCTTTGCTTTCACTCAAGTGAAACACCTCCTTGTGAATGAATAAGAAATAAGAATAAGAATAAGTAAAACTATTTTTACATTAGTATTATCTTTTTTTGTGTTAATTTGTGCAATACCAAAAACGTATGAATGCTTTTAAACCATCTACAACTATAGTTCCAATTCATTTTTTCGTCATTTTATTGTGAATTTTCACGTTTACTCGCACAATTACTTGACAAAAAATTAACCCATTTCATTAGTCGGCATACCTGGCAGGTAGTGGCCGCAAGGGACTCAGCCATTGTAAAATTATTCGGAATTTTCTGTTATCCCCAAAATATACCCGTTTAGCCCTGGCTAATACCCTAAAATGCAGTATAAATATTGCCTGTTTGGGCACTCAATTGTCTGAAAATTTTGTCTGAAATTTAACAAAAATCTCTTTTACTTCTCAAACTTTAGTAGTATAATGCCCATGTAAGTTTGTTTGTGCGAGGTGCATATGGAGAGCGTAAAAAATATAATTCTATTTCTATATTTACTGGCGATATTCATGGGTGTCGCCGGACTTACCATAACCTTCCTCGCAGATCACAAAAAAAAGACCGAATTAAACAAGGCACTGAAGTTTTTCACCATCGGTCTCGTCGTCACTAACGTCTACGACTTTCTACTATATTATACAGACTACACTCTGTTCAATCTGCCGGCTGCATTTGCCATCAGGCTGGGCTGCGCTGTCATCGCCTTCCTGGCTTGCCTGTGGGTGAACATGGTGTATATTATCGCTGACACTAATCAGCACAAGCTGCTCAAAAATGCGGTTATAGGCTTTTCTTTGGCCTACGCCGCCTTCTGGCTCCTAGTGGCCCTGCTCTTTGCAAACGTTAAATTCAACGCACTTCGCTGGGTGCTCATGGCTACGGATATTATCTTTATTGTCCTCATCCTGCTTGCAAGTATCGTATTTATGGCCAAGGTAATTATAGACAACAAACAGAGAGCCGTACACTACCTGGTAATCGTCACGTCCCTTATTATATGGAACTATATCGCTTTCGCCTGGGGAGAGACGGCAAACAATCTTAACGGACAGGAAGCAATGCGCCTGCCCCTTGATATGACTATTATTTTCTGGTTCATTGTAAATGCAGCCACGATTCTATTCATATTCCGCACTTCCTTCACTGAGGCCTACGGCCCGTCGGAAATCGAGCCGGAAATTGCCGACGCAATCGTGGAAGCCGGGAAAGACAATCTATTTGACGACCTTCAGGAAGAATACGGCCTTACCGACAGAGAAAAAGAACTGTGCCAACTCATTTACGAAGGTAAGAGCAACTCTGAAATATCAGAAGCTCTCTTCATAACGGAAAGCACAGTCAAAACTCATATCTATAATCTCTACCGAAAGGTCGACGTGAAAAGCCGCATGGAAATACTCCGTGTCGTACGGGAATTCAGCAACGACAACAGCGAGTAAAATATGGCACTATTTTACACGGACTACTCTTTTCTTTGCAAGGACGCCTTGATACAGCTTGCCCTTGTAATTTTTTAGAGGTCTGAACCTTACATAATATTTCTTGCCGGACTTCAGTTTGTTAATAGTCACGTTCTTCTTGGCAGGGACAGTGATGCTCTTTTGTCCCTTCATGCTCTTCTTCGTGGAATAGAAGATCCGGTAATTCGTTGCACCTTTAAGGGGCTTGAAGCTTATGATAATTTTTTTCTTGCCTGATTTCACGATACCCTTAATGGCTGTAAAGTATCGGCGGTTAGTATTTGACCACTTGCTCCTTGCCTTTCCATCGAATGAGGCGACTTTAAACTGCAGAAGTGATTTTGGCTTTAGCTTGTTAATGCTGTATTTAGTCTTCTTGCCGGTAGTGTAGTAATTCCATTTTTTATCCCCAATGCGCTTAAAGGCTATGATGTAATTCTTTGCATTTTTAACCTTAGGGAATTTTATCACCATTTTCTTTTTCTTCGTAAAGGCGGTGGTGCTGATTATGCTGGCTTTTATGACTGGCATCTTTTTGTTAACCGGGAATTTGTTCAGTACTTTTTCCGTAATTTTCACCGGTTGTGGTTTATCGGTAATAGACGATACGTTGTCTGTCCGGCCGCCTGTGGTCGGTGTGGTACCTGTGTTTCCGCCAGTTGTCGGTGTTCCGCCGCCGGTCTTCGGCTTATCTATAGCCTTAACTGTTACGGTGCACTTTGCGCTCTTTCCTGCAACTGTCGCAGTAATAGTAGCTGTGCCGTTTGAGACAGATCTTACTTCGCCTGTATTGGAAACCGTCGCCACTGAAGTGTTGTTGCTACTCCAGGTCACACTCTTGCTGTCTGTTGTGTTCTCTGGGGAATAGGAAACGGAGAGGGTCTCGGAGTCATTGCTTCCAAGAGTAATCAAAGATTTGTTCAGAGAAATACTCTGAAGTGGGCGCGAAACCCGAATGGTAAATGTGCCGCTTCCGTTATTGCGGTACGACTCCACTTGAATATACAGGGTTCCATCCTCCGGGAATGTGTATTCAGTCTGCACCGTGCCATTCGTACCACTAGAATCCACTTTTTTAATTTGCTCGCCATTCTCTTTCAGGAGATATATAACTATGTCAATATCCTGATCTTCAACTTCTATGTTAATTGTCTCATTCTTCGCGCCTGTATATTTGTATCCCCTGGCATGGTTGCCGGAAACGCCATTGCCGTCTTTGCTGCTGGTTGACAGGGATTTTGTATCGGAATACGGATTGGTGCCAAAGGATATGTCAGTATAATTCATTAATCTGGGAATGGACTCCGTCTTCGTACCATTGCAGACAGTGCATGTGTAGGTCCTCACACCTTCCCTGCTGGTGGTAGGCTCAGTAGTCACAACACCGGAATTCCAGCTATGGGCTGCCCGGGAATTTTCTTTATCGCAGTGGGCGCACACCTGTGCGTGCTGGGAGGAGTCTATGTACTTGTACTTCGTGTAACTGTGCTCACCTGTGGCAAATGAAAGATTGGTGTAATAAACATTATTACACTCTGTACATTTGTATTTCTCATGACCGTCCTCCTGGCATGTGGCACTCTTGTTTTCCACCAGTGAATAGACGTGGTAGCAAAGGCCGTTAGATCCACTTGTGGAATAATCAGAAGTGCTCATGGGGTATGCTGAATTAAATTCGGAAGTGGTAAACTCTCCGTCCCTGGTATGATCGTCGAAGTTCGCATTGGATTTTAGGAAATATGAATAAGTTCTTTTTCCCGCATCCCATGTGACATCCACGTTGTACCACTTGCTTCCCAGCTTTACTATATTCCAGGCGTGTCCGCCTCCATTGCCCGTGCCCGTGATTATGCGGCAATCAACTCCGGCTTCAAGAAGCATTCTGTAAAGCAGGTTTGCATACCCCTGACATACAGCTTTCTTATCATGGAGCGCAGCGTATGCTGAATACTTTAATTTATAACTGTCGTCTTCAAGATTATCGTAATCATAGGTAATGTTTTGGCAAATCCAATCATATATGGCCTTTACCTTGTCGTAGTCTGTGCCCTTGGACATAATATTTATATCTATATCACTGAGAATACGTGGCACCTCAGTGTTCATGTATTCTTCTTGAGACCTGTTTGTATGATAATTATACGTGTCATTTATAAATGTATACTTTATGTAGTAAGGAGGCCCGAAAGTGGATCTTGATATTGATCGGCCTCCGGTATGTCTTCTGATATAGTCCCCTTCGTTAGGATATCTTGTATGTTTGATCGCTTCATCATACACCGTATAATAAGACATTTCTTTTACAAGATCTACCCGTACACTGGCATCTCTTCGTTTTATAGCAAAAGCAACAGCCCGACCTGCTTCTTCTTCAGTTTCATAATAAACTGTACCGTCAGCAGCTCTTTGTATCTTGAAAAGATTTTTTGACTTTGATTTGTCAATCTGGTGTACATCGGTTTTTTCTTCATATACGCCGCCAGTAGGCAGATCTTCATCCACTGCAGCGTAAGTGCTCGCCGCGCCGGCAGGCAGCGCAAGCAGACCTATTGCAAACATGAGCAATAAGTACAGTAATCGTTTTCTTGCTTTAGTCATAAGTAAATCCCCTCTCATCTCGTCCTTCTATAACAAATCAGATAAAATAACTTAAATATCCTCTTCAGCCCTGTTCTTTCTCCTTTCCAGCCAAGGCATAAAGTAATCGTCATATGTGAAGTTGATAATAGCTACAATTGGAATGGATAGCAGGATGCCGATAACTCCAAACATCTTGCCGCTGACCACGATACCGATGAGTATCCACAGAGCGGGAACTCCCAGCGAACCTCCGAAAATTTTAGGCTTCAGCACGTAACCGTCTATCAACTGCAAAACAAGTGTGAATGCCATAAATGCCAGGGCATACCATGGCTTTACGAGAAGCAAAATGAATGCTCCAATGCCGCCGCCCACAAATGGCCCGAAGGTGGGAACCAGATTGGTAAGCGCCACCACAAAGGATATGAGCCATGCATAGGGGAATCCCATGATAACCATGAAAATCATATTTACCACACCGACAATGAGAGCATCCAGAATGTTAAACACAACATAACGGTTCAGTATCTGATTGCATCTGGACAGATAGGCCCTGGCTCCCTGATATTTTTCTTCTTTCAGAGCCGCCTTGAGTAAACGCTTTATTCCATATTTAATGCTGCCCTTGTTGGCTAGCAGATAAATGGAAAGCAAGAATGCAATGCCCCACTGAATTATTATTCTGCCGGCATTTGCAGATGTTGCAACTACTTCATCTATATTCCCGCTAAGGTATTCGGACACTATGTAAAGCACTTTCTCCGAGGATCCCGTCCAGCCCTGGAGCCCCAGTTCCGCACTGGAAAGGCCGACGCTTTTCAGGAAGGTATCCAGAGAATCTATGTAAAGGTCAATGTTTCCAACGAAGGTCTTCACACTGCTGATTAGCTCCGGCACCAGCATTATCATAGCGTAGACAATTACAAGGAGCACCGTGAGAATAGCCAACGTATCAGCCACTATCAACCTAATCTTTTCATTTTTGATTCCCTTGAAAATTTTTACCTCGTAGAACTTCGCCAGAGGGTTAATCAGATATGCAATTATGCAGCCCAGTAGCACCGGCGTAAAATAGCCGATGAAGGTTCGTGCACCACCCATAATGTCGCTGATGTGAGTCAGCACAACGAAGAGCAGCACACCTGCACAAATGGCGATTGTATATGAATACCAAGGTTTGTTTTTAAAATTGTTTTTGAACATGGTTTAATTATAAACAATTCGGGAAGGTACTTCAATACGCTTTATAGGTGGGTGTTACGCTTTCGTTTCAATACTCGTTCCGCCAGTTTCTCTCTTTAGATTTATTTCTGGTTTTACGTTTATATTTCGCCGGTTCGTGGGCACCGGTACGGAAAGAAGGCCGGGTGTAGCCAGCCTTCCTGCTCATTATTTCCCTGCCGGTTATCGATATTTTTTCTTTCTTAATCGGGGCCATCTCATCCTCCTGGTATGCTTATGTATTCTGGCTTATTTCTTTTACTTCCTGCTCTCTCTCCCATCATTTCCTCAAACTGCATAAACTTCACCCCCTTCATTCAGGTTCTCTTTGATGGATTTAACCTTCCGGTCTATCATCCCAATAAATTCACTACCTTCCTCTCTTCTTATACTCTCTATTTTAGTTCGTCACGTCTTTTTACGAGCAATTCTTCATTAGCCTTTTCAATGTCTGTAAAGTACTTCTTTTTTATTTTATTTTGAGCTTTTTCTCCACTACCTTTTGACGGCTCATTCTCATACCATTCAAATTGCTCGAAATGTTCCCTTTGAGCCTCTGACTGTGGAAGGGTTGAAATTTTGTAACCGTGCTTTGTGTAAATATAGTTTATCCAAGTTTGTACTTTATCCCTATTCCAATTCTTTATCTCATTGGATGTCAGTTTTCTGTCGGAAACTTTGTAGTATGCTCCATCATCATTGTTAAGCTTCTCGTCTTCATATGGATCTGATTTAGTTGTCTTTTCAGCCGAGTTTGTATCAACCACATCATGATCGTCATATGGTGTTTGGGTCGGAGTCTGGTAGCTGTTGTTGGCTGTTGCTTCTTCCTTTTTGTCTGCCCGATCGCTTATGGTAATTGTCTCCGTGACTTTGCCGTGTTTTGAATTCTTGACTTTGATGTTGTACTTCTCAGCCATATCTTCATCAAACATGACAGTTACCACGACTTTATCTCCATTGGACAGATGCATATCATCTTCTCTGTCCCATTTGTATCTGAAACTATCGATAAAATTCTTTTCCTCTTCAGTTGCATCATTGTAATCAAGCAACTCTTTAATTCTATCCTCATCAACATCATTGATCATAGTCTCACCATCAGCGCCACTTAAATCCAGAACTCTGATGTCGAAATCTTTAACCACATCTATTGTGTTGTATTTAAAATAATTGAAATACGCAAACACTCCCCCTGCAATCAGGAGTAATGCCGCTATTATTACAGGGATGATTATGACTTTCCTGCTGCTCTTTTTGGTGACCGTTGCAACACCGGCAGGAGCAGCTCCTCGCGGTGCTGGCTGCGACGATATAGCTAGAACGCTCCCGCACTCTTCGCAGAATCTGTTCTCACTTTTATTTGCTGTTCCACAATTTCTGCAATATTTGTAACCCATGCTTACCAATCCTCTCTAACAACTTACGCTCACTCGTGGCGTCTCTTGCTCATATAGTTTTGCAAGTATCCCGCAAATTCACTCGATGTGTCGGAATTACTCGTTCTCCACATTTTGTGATCTATTATGGTACTTTCGTTGCCATAATAATTATCAATATACGCAATCAATTTATCCAATGCCTCCAGCTGTGCTTCCGGGTATTCCTCCCCTGAAGATCCGTTGTGAAGCATCTCTATTCCTATGGAGTAAGAATTCATCCCATAGTCACTGTAGTCTGCTCCTACGCTCTCCGTACCTGCTCGGTCGTCCCGAGATTCATCTGTAACACCATACTTTTCATTATGACCATTATTGCCGAATCCGGCGTGATGTGCGATTTTATCCATGGGGACACATTGTACTATTGTACCATCTTTACTTATAATGAAATGAGAAGCCACTTTCTTACCTTGGTTTACCCAGCTCTGAATAATGTTGTATGCGTCTGAACCACCTTCAGTGTCGTGAAGCACTATGTATTTCTGGTACTCTTTCCCTTTGTCTCCGTGAATGAATTCTTCAACTATATTCTGTTCAATCGCTATATCTTTTTTTGCCTTTTCAGCTTCGGCTTTTTCTCTCTTTTCGCGCTCCTTCTTTTCCCGAGCCTTCTCCTTTTCGATGAGCATCCTTTCCTTTTCCGCAAGGACCTCTTTTCTAATATCGCCTGCCGCCTTGTTAACTAATTTGACAGCGTTGCCGTCTGCCTGTGGCTCATCGTGGGTATACAAAAATACAAATCCTGTCCCGACAATGATAATTGCTATTATTAATAAAGAGATTATCTTTTTATTCATATTGATTAAAGTCTAAACTCCGATTCTAAAACCTGAGATAATTGCTCCAACGCTACGCTTTGGATAATCTTAAATATGATTAGGTCTGCTATTATTGCAGCAGCTATTGCTAACGCAAAAGCGTAAAAAGCCTTTTGTTCATTCATCTCCATAGATACTTCGAACGCTTTCCAAATCAGAATCATCTGAAGGATCATTACTATAGATAATACTACAGCTGCCGGAACTGCAAGTCCTTCCGGAGACATCATCAACAGTAGAATTACCAGCAAAGAACCGGCTGCATTGAATATCATTGAAGGGCTCAGTGCTCCGATATAATTTTTTAGAGCAACTTGGCCACCAAAAGCCTTTCCGATACCAAACGTTACAAATATTATTGCTGCATCACAGGCAACCAACATGAAAAACAGCGCAAAGAACAAACCCGGCAATCCAATGCCCAGATTCTCTTTCATATATTCTGAAGCCAATTCCGCATAAGCCCCAAGCTGACTATTTATGTATGATGAAAGACGTAAAATGGGAAGTAGCGCAATCAAAAAATCTTTTATCAGGCACACAATCAGTGTGGACATCCAGTATTCTTCGTCTTCTCTTGCTGACTTTATTGCGCTTATGGGGTCTGCGAATGCCATCTTGATCATACTGAACGCCTTGCTGAAAGCACTTTTTGAAGCCGCTGTCATCTTTTGAATGTTTTCGTTTTGGGTAACCTGTTTTACATTTTCTGTTGCAGACGCAACCGTGCTCTGTGCCGCCACAAGCTGCATTCCACAGTTTCTGCAAAACGCTGCATTTTCACTGTTCTCAGACCCGCAAGCCGGGCAGAAATTCTTTTTCTGCTCCTGCACTGTGATTTCTTCCAGCTTACTGCCGCACGCCCTGCAGAATTTAGCAGTAGCATTATTTTGAGTTCCACATTCTTTACAAATCATTTCGTCCTCCCTTTAACATCTTTTCTCTGATTTCGTGTCCTTCTTGTATCTTAGATGCAAGTATACACATTAAGGTTCAATCGCCATTCACTTTAATCACAAATATACATCATAACTTCTCGCCTGTTTTTGGATCTAGATATATATATACATTTTCGTCTTCTTCCGGTGGCCAGGTTATTACGGTTACTTTTCTTTTGTTTGCCTTTATTCCCGCACCTTCAAATACATTTTCTATGTCTGTTGACCAAGCATATTGCAGCTTGTTATCAAATTTATAAACAGTTACCTCGTCAAAACCGCTGGCAATGTATAAATTATCCCCATCCGTGGCCATTTCTCCCGAATACAGTCCTTCTCTACTTGCTTTTGCCAGTTCCTTCCCTGTTTCTCTATCTAGCTGTTTTATCACTCCACCGTCATTTATGTATACATATTTCTGAGTTAGTAGATGGTATGAATATGAAGCTTGTGCCGGATGATATTGGTTTGTCGTATATTTCCAAACTATTTTTCCATCCTTAGCTTCAGCGTAATAATTATCTACACACAACTTGTCGCTAATCTTTACATATTTTTCTTCTCTTATCTTAGCAACTTTCGAATTACTCTTTGTCATTATTTCCGTTAACTCATTTATATTTTCCTTCGTGAATACCTTATAATCAATTTTCAGTTCTGTGGAATCAAAGGTCTTTTCTTCCCACGCTTTAAATTCGTCATCATCCAACCATTTTTCTCGTTTCTCCCCTTCTTCAGTAAGAATTGATATATCATATATTATGCCATTCCCATTCTTATCTTCCTCTTCCGAAAACTCCTCGCCAAATGCTGTTGAATTGTTTTCCGACAAGTGTTTGATAACCACATATTTGCTCCAGCTATCTTCTTTCGCATCATATTTTCCGTACGTAAATCCATCTTCGATGTCCGGTATTTTATAATGCGCCGCTTTAATTATTGCGTTGGAATAGAATGCAGGTTTAAAGAATTGAACCATGTTTCGTATTTCTTTGGTTCTCTCATCATACTTCAAAATATAGGTGCCTGTATAATTGGACATTGCTGTATTTGCCTCAAATATCAATTCATTCTTTCCATCGTTATCTATATCTGCCATAGCAAATCGGTTCTCTGAAAAATCCAGTTCTCCGCTTTTGAACTCGTTATCATAAAAGAACGGTGTGATTGTTTCGCCATCTGTTTCGAATTTGTTTTCATCGTATAACGTATTTAAAACATTCTGATAGGCTTTCCTATCCTCCATATAGTCATCTAGTTTTTTCTTTTCCTTGTCTGATTTATCTTTGTTTCTTAATTCCAGCACTTCTTTGGCGGTCTTTTCATCGTTGTTGTTAATTGCCGTAGTTACGACTTTGTCGGCAACTTTATCTTTGTCTTTTCCTTCGGCATTTTTAACTGCTTCTTTATACGGCTTCACCGCCTTTTTGTATTGATTGGATTTGGTATATGAATCGCCCAGTCCTTCATAGGCTTTTGCGTTTTTGTCGTCGATTTCTATGACCTCGTTATATGCCGTAATAGCCTGTTCGTATTTGCCTTCCAGGAGCAACTTGTCCGCGATTTTCAGTTTTTCATTAACCTGGTTTGAACTGCTGCCACTCACTCCTATGAACACGCCAATGCCAGCCGCGATAATTGCGGCTATGGCTATGATGATTATTCCGGTTTTCTTCTTAGCCTTTTTCCCAGACTTGCCTAACAGTTTTTCCGTACGTTCTAAATCCTGGTTCATCTCAACTCCTCTGTTTTAAAATCGTCATCCTCTCTCTTTGAAAAATCTTCCGTCTTATCCTCATGTTCCAAAACCTTTTCTTCCGGTTTCAGTTCATGCCTTATGCCGAGGCGTGCTGCCATTTCACGTCGCTTAGTGTTTTGGCGTATATCCTCTTGTCCAAGGGAAGTCTCATACATAAACTTTGTATTAAAAGCTCCGACAGACATATTCCAGTCAGTCCGCAGAAGTTTTATCAGTAATATCAGCCCTGCCAGCAGCAGTACCAAAGATACTGCCAGCATTATCATACCCGGTCCCAGGACCATGGGCCCTATTGTGAATTTGTTCATTTCGTTGCCTCACCAGTCAATCCAGTTTTTCTTTAATAATTCTATGTGATCGGCTTCCATCTTTTTATAATCGCGATCTTCTGTATTTCCGCTCTCAATAGCCTTTGCTCTCGCTTCCTCATAGGCACGCCTGTAGTCACCTGAAAAGTTTTTCTTTTCTTTGCCTATTTCGCACAAAGCGTTTGCTTTTCTGACATAGCCCAGATATGGCTTCTCGCTATTTGCACCCAGTTCTATCATTTTCTCCGCGTCGTCGAGAGCATCATTGTAGTTATTCAAACGCATATTGCAAACATGCTTTTGCGCGGCGATTATCCATGAAGCGCCACTGTTTTTTTCGATTTTTTTATACGTTTTCAGTCCCTTAGCATATTCTCCTACACCTACGTAAGCTTCACCTAAATCCAACTGTATTCTCCAATTGTCTTCATAATACTTATCTTCTTTACTTGCATTCTCTAGAACTTTTATTGCTTTTACAGGTTCATGAGTCTGGTGCAAATACATTTCGGCAAGCTCTGTATATGCTTTACGTTTAAGATCTTTGTTGTTCTTCTCTTTCTTTATGGCGGATTTAAAATCATCGGCTGCTATATCATATCGCTTGGTATTTTTATTAATATATCCGTTTAGATAGTCAACTGATGCCGAGGCTTCATCTCCGGATCCTTTTATGTCAGCCATCTCTTCACTGGCTTTTTCTAACTTCTCCTGGTCAACATAGTTTAGTGCTTTTATTATTCTTGCCTCACGAAGTGTACTTTTTACTTCGTCGCTTTCTTTTTCATCCTCCAGTAATGCTATAGCTTCATCCAACGTCTCCTCTGCAGCATCACGCTCTTGACTGCTGTAATAAGCATTCCCCAGCAGCACATTAATATTCCCGCTATCCTTAAGGTCTGCATCACTGTTTCTTATATCATCTTCAATTTCCCCAGCTACATTCTCAAAAGAATCCCTATTTGCTTCAGCCAGTTTCGTCATTGCCTCATATTTGCGTTGATATCCCAATATCTGATTATCGTCAAAGCTGATAGCCTCATTTGCAGTTTCAATGGCTTCGTCATACTTTCCCTGCTCACATAATGTTTCAGATTCAGCAGCCAGTTCTTTAAAGTAGCTGTCGTGGTCATCTATGCTCTTCCAGATTCCTGCGCCTAGGAATGCTATCCCGAGAGCCAGCAGCACTGCTGTTGTTCGTTTAAGCGCCTTATGCCTGCGCTCATTTGCAGTGACGGCCTTGTTGAATTCGTCTATAGTCTTAAGTCTGTAGCGGACTTCATCGAAATTTTGATATCTGCGTGCCGGATTAACATCTATGCACTTCTTGAGAATTGACCTGATGCCGGGAGATTTTACTTTGTCCAGATGCCTCCGCATGATAGTCATGTGCTTCTTGGAATCGCTGCTCATCTCCAAGGGAACTTCACCAGTGGCAATGTTGTAGAATGTGGATCCGTACTCATAAATATCCGTACGTATGTCCGCAGGCAAACCTTCATACCTTTCAGGAGGTGTGTAGTTTCGCGTGCCTATTACCCGGTGATCCGCAGTGTCCACGTGCTCTATTTCTTTGGCTAGACCAAAATCAATGAGCTTGACCCGGCCTTCGGATGTTACCATTATGTTGGTCGGCTTTATGTCCCTGTGAATAATATTGTTGGAATGCAAATAAGACAGTGCATCGGCAACATCGTTCATCCAAAGAGTCAGCACATCATCGCTGACGGCTCCGTTCCTCTGCACTATCTGTCTGAGAGACTCACCTTCCACCAGTTCCTGAATAATATAGAGGGCTTCGTCATCTTCTCCAACTTCTATAATCTGCGGTATTCCCGGATGGTCCAGACCTTTCACCGCGTTAATCTCAGCGTAGACATTCATGCCCGGGCGCTGTTGACTTTTATATATGACCTTCAGAGCCCTCTTCATATGGAACATATCATTGGTATCAACGCGGAACACTGTACCCATGCCGCCCTCTCCAATGGAAGTCTCATATACTCTGTATCTGTTATGAAATATCTTGTCTACGGCTGCCGTTAACTGTTCTTTGTTAGTCGTCAAAGCGGTACTCCTTTTCACCCAATCCAATTATATCCCCGGGTTTGATAACTGTCGGTGTGTCTGCCTCAATCAATTCACCGTTTACTTCCACTCCATTTGTGGAATTCATATCCGTTACATAGAACTCATCGTCTATCTTTTCGATTTTCATGTGTCTTCTACTTATTCCGCTTATATCAATGACTGCATCAGTACCATCACTTTTGCGACCTATGATAAATGGGCTTTTGTCAATGGTGCAGACAACCTGACCTGTCTCTTTATCAACAAGAGACTTTACCGGGAATTTCATTTCCTCCTGTATTGTAGAAAAAGTAATAATCTCGGTCTCCTCACCTGTGGAACCACCATCTTCAGCTTTCACGAGAGGTTCTGTTATTTCTGCGTCATAATCATATTCCTCATCCTCTTCCGTAAGATGTGGCTTGTCCGTTCTGTAGGATGGCATCTGTACTGCTTCTAGTCCACCGAACTGTGTCTCATCGCCTAGCTGTGTACTTTCATCGAAAGCAAATTTATTCACCTGCGGCGCAGCTGATTCTTCTTCATAATAACCAACATTATTAAAGTTGTTGTTGTAATTGAACATGGCCTGGTGATTCACGGTAATTTTAAACTTCACCTTGCCGATTCGTATTTTCAAACCCGATTCAATCATATATGGCTGCCCGGGAATGAGATTAGTCTTTTCGAGCCTGGTTCCCGTTGTGGAATATAAATCCGTTACAGTTATACCTCCCTGATAGTAATCAAATTTACAGTGGGTACGGCTAATGGATTCATCGAAAAGATAAACATCCACTTCTTCACCGTTTCTGCCGATTGTTGCGGGAAGGCTGAATATATCTATGACCTGCTTCCTGCTTTCCAAAGTTAGTAAGGGGGCGCTGCCTCCCTGCATGAATGGCTGATCGTTATACTTTTTTCCGAACATTATGTTACCCTTGCCTTTATTTTTCCTTCAGTCTTAAACGAAACATTTCATCTGCCAGCTCTATTACGTCATCGTTTTCAAGAAGCATTCCCTCTTCTCCTACGGGTGCACTGTTTACGAAGGTTCCGTTTAGTGATCCTAAATCTTTGATTCGGTATCCTTCGTCCTCCCATGAGATGCTGGCGTGCACTCTGCTGACAGCCTTGTTGTCTCTGATTGCGAAATCAACTCTGTTGGGATTCTTCCCCAATATGAATTCCTCTTTGTCTATGTTGATGGTCTCGCCGGTGCGTTCCTTTGTGAGAATTGCCATTGGTGCGATTTTTTCAAAGCCGCCCAGAATCATAGTCTTTTCAGCATCATAGTCTGTTTCACCATCTGTCTCATCTGACGCTTCATCTTTCGTGACATCTTCCGGAATGTCTTCCTGAACTTCTTCCTCCGTTTCCGGCTCCGGTTCTTCATGAGGCGTCAAATCAACTTTCTCAAAGGCCGGCTCTTCTTCAAAGACAGGCTCTTCTTCCAATGGCGGAGGTAACTTAGCCCCGCAATTTATGCAGAACTTTGCACCTTCCTGTAATTTGGCACCACACATCTCACAAAACTTTGCCTGTACCATCATCATTTTATCCTTTCTCTGTTCTCCTCATTGTTGTCTTCAAGCGTCAGTTTTGACGACTCGTATTCGCTCCGATATCTGTCAATTATATCATCTGCAGGTTCATTTAGCACTTCTTCATTAATGTAATCCGATGCCGTGCCCACTCCTCTGAGTGGCCCCTTATATGAAACTTTGACTACTCTATTATCTCTGTTTACATAGTATCCGGCTACCGATACTTCTCCATTCTGAATCTCATATTCGGAGAAGTCCACACCGTTAAGGTATCCCGCGGTATACAGTCTGTTATTTCTGTAATATACAAGTCCGTTGGAACTGCCGCTTTCAATGTCTCCCAGAGACTCAACCTGCTTTGTGCTTTCGCTGTATTGTATTATTCTGACCTTTCTGATGTTGCTAAGGTTCTCTTCCTCGCCGCAAAGGAGCGTTGGGATCTCTTCGCCAAGGGGTGCAATCCTGTACCCTTTTATCGCGCCCTGCTTTTCTTCAAGGAACTTCTTATATGCCTGCATTGCACTTTCATAAGGCGTCAGTTCCTTTTGTTCTTTTACAATCTTCGTCTCCGGCTTCTGGCTGTCATTGCTGTTAAGCCCGTTATATATTCCTATTCCACCGCCACCGGCTACCAGAGCGGCAATGGCTACCCCGGCTACAACCTTCTTAACCGAAGCTCCCGCCGCAACTTTTACCGCAGCTCCGGCACCACTACCTGCGCTACCGGCAATTGTCCCGGCTCCTCCAATATTCCCTTTTGCGAGAATAGCCGAGAGAGTCTTGCCTGTCGCCGCATGGGATGCTGCAGCTGCCTTGTCAAAGTCTTTAAAGCCGACAAGGAGCAACGGTGTGGCGCTATGAAGTTTGATGTTGTGCTTCTCTTCATAGCTTTCAATTTTATCTTTGAATGCACTGCGGGCGTAATATAGTCTTGACTTTACGGTCCCCACTGAGCATCCCATCATTTCCGCGATCTCGTTTACTGACATCTCGTCATAATAGAAGGCAATCATGGCGACTCGTTGCTGAGCGGGGAGCACCTTCACAACGTCAAAAACTATTGACTGAAGTTCCTGCCTGTCTACCTTTTCTTCAGGTATGTACTCCGTTCCCTCTTCAACGATGTTGTCGAAGATAAATCCCTTCTCGTCATCCACCGGAATGGGCTCTTTGCCCAGTTTTCTGTAATGCATCATAGCCTGGGTGTAGAGAATTCTCTTTGCCCATGGCATGAACTTGGAAGGATCGCGCAAGGAATCTATGGACTGGTATATCTTTAAGTAAGTATCCTGCATTAAATCCTGCGCCCTTTCCGGCTTTTTCATCAGCATTAGTGCATAGACATACAAATCCTGCTGCGTTATTTCATATATGTCGGTGAAAGACTGCTCATTGCCTCGCTGCAGTTCTTCCACGAGTTTTTTGAGATTACTGTTCTTATCCATCTCTCCGGCTAATTGCTTTTCAGTTCTTCCCGCTTACATATTTCCGATATAACTGATGAAGTAAGCCTGGCCTTGTCTTCGGGAGAAAGGTACCAGTAATTTTCCGCGTACCTAAAGGCTTCCCGCATAATCCGGCTAACTCTGTCGTGAGCCACATGCTCCACCATCACCTCATCCTCATCATATTCGGCGGCTGCCTCCTGCCATAAAATACCCTTTATCCAAACATCGTATTTTGTAGGTATTTCAAGCATGGCGAGCCTATCCCATGCATGGAGATAAGTAGACCTTACAAGGTCGAACCTTTCCTTTTTTGTATCCCTTAGCACCGCTGCATAAAGATACAAACTGCCACAGCCTTCCAGAACCAGTTCTTCGAATGCAGAGACATCTCCGCATTTTACGAGCATGATGCGCTCTTCAATGTTGTCGTAGTACATATTTACCATTCCCTTCTGACTCTTAGATGCACATCTAGTCAAGAAGGTTCAAATCATATTCCTCTTTTATGTACTGCGTATTTTCATCGTTCTCATCGACCATGATTATGTGTTGTGTCTTGTATTTTTCAGTCTCTTTCTTTACGGGAATGAGTCTGTAATATGCCGCAATTCCTCTGGCGTCTGCTTCGGCAAGCCTTTCCAGCTGCTCGTCTGTGGAAAGATAATTGTTATAATCTTTTTCATTATCCAGGTAGCCGTGCTCAATAACAATGCCTGTGAATCCGGCAAGAGCGCTCCTTCTTACGACTCCGTAATAATCCTGGAGCTTGCCGTTCTCGTATGTTTCACCATCCTCGTTATATCTGAGGAGCAGACCTCTGTCAGCCGGACCAGCGCCATCCGGACCTGCTTTTGCAAGTTCCCTGAGAATATACGCTCCTAGCAGTTGATCTTCCTTTGCCTTTTCTTCATCCAGGTTCCCTGTAGCCGCCAGCACCATACATCCGTCCTTATATCGGAACCCTTTGCCATATGCATTATTATGCACGCTCACTACAAGATCCGCTTTGTCATCTGCAGCTTTCGCTATCCGCTCATGGATTTCACTGGCAGTATCATCTTCCCTGGTCATAATCACTTTGACGTTTTCATACTTTTTAAGATGATTCGCCAGCTTAAAAGCGAGCCTTAAATTTACGTCCTTCTCGAGAATAGTCTCGCCATTCCATACTGCTTCAGCTCCGCCATCGCCGCCGCCGTGTCCCGGGTCGACTTCAATTACCAGAGGCTCGTCCTTCGTATACTTGCAATCCTGAATTGTGTCACTTTCCTCCGGCTCTGCCGACTTCTCTTCTTGTTCCTTGGCCTCTTGCTGCTCCTGCTTTTGAGAAGCGGAAGAAGCCGAACTCGCCTCGCTGGAGGAAGAGTCGCCGCCTTGGCCGCAGGCCGCTAATGTCACTATCAATGCACTCGTTATTATGGCTAATATTATTTTCTTCATCTTCAACCTCATCCGCCAATTTACTTTTGACTATTAATATATGTTTCTTTATCTTTATGCGGTTTACCATTATTTAAACCTCTAAGGGTCTTAGACATTCCTACGTATAGGCAGTCAATAAGATAATCTCCATTTCCGACCTGCATGTCTCCTCCCTTATCTTTGTCAACCGATTCCAATTCGCTTTCCGGCGTTATTATTTCCATTTCATACACGACACCATTTTCATATGTAACCTCTTTATATCCTTGGTACGCACTGTCCTCAGCAAGGGGACCGGAAACTACACCAAAATATGAACCCTTTTTCTCATCTTTTCCTGCGTAAGCATCATCAAACTCATATCCTTCTTCTTCGAGAGGAAAATAATAATTAATCGAGCTTAAGTACTCACTATAATTTGTTTTTATTCTTTGGACTGCTTGTTTTCCATCTCCTTCTTCTTTGTGTTTTCCAACTACAAATCTGCTCCCGTCATTAGCATCAAACACATATGTTGTACCGGAGTCATCTTTTAGACACTTTGCACTGTTATAGAAGTTCTTTGGATATATAAATGTAAATTCGCCATCTTCAAAAGTCACATAATCGCTAGCTTTTAGCACATTACTATAGTCGGCTATATTACTATCATCGACGCCTTCAAACTCAACATCTTCGACTTCTTCTGCATCATCCTCACTAGCGCTGTAGTCCTTAAATCCGCTGTCGCTTGACTGACTCTCGGAAGTCTCTGCAGTAGTGTCGGAACTGTTGTTGGATATTAACTTTCCGATACCAAAGCCTGCTGCAGCCATGACTGCCACAACGCAAACAATGATCAAAGCCAAGATTGCAGGGCTCATACCACCGCTCTTTTGCCTCACTACAGCCTTACGGGGCTCAATGTTTTGCTGCCCGGTCGGAGCAGGCGCTCCACAATTGGTGCAGAATTTCGTACCGGCATCAATTTCTTTACCACAATTAGGACATCTCATTTTTGTCTCCTTTCAATGCTCCACGACTAATATCCGTATAGTTCGTTTTCTGTTCCATCAAGATTTATGCATCCGAATACAGGCGTTATTGTGAGTTCTAAACCATCAGCTTTTTCATCAGACATCTCCCTGTGTAACGTATAATACAACTTATCGTTGACCACACATAAGTCAGAAATAAGTACACCATAAGCATTTTCGGGATTATCGTCCTTAAACACCTCGGACTTATTAAGCTTAATTTTAACTGTTTTCCCTTCATCCCCAGTAAGACCTGTTTCGCGAACTTCAAGAAAATCTTTATCACTGTTGTCTGTTTCACCATATGACAAATACTCTCTATATGACATCCAGTATATTTTACTCTCGCAAAGATTAGCATTATCTACATATAATGTTTCACCAACTTTTTTAATGCTATTGTCGCTTAGATCTAAAGCTTTAATGTCCATGGTTCCGCCTGCTGCTCCTCCAAATCCATATAATTTATTGTCTTGTCCGCCAAGCAGATTAAAGTATTCGTTTGCCTTTACCTCCATGCTCTCACCGGACCCTATGTTATAATTGTAGATGCTATCAAGGGGAGACTCTGCGCCCCCGGACCGGCTGTAATATATATTATTACCGTCTATGCAGATAAAATCGCCATTTATAGCCGTTAGTTCTTCTACGTTTTCACCATTTATATCACATCTGTTTAATGTGCTATCTCCCATAAACGGCCACTGGGTATAATAAATCTTGCCCTTTATAATTGCTATGTTACCCGGGTTAACTATCATATCGCAGGCTAATTCCATATCTGAACTACCATCAATTTTAACCCTTCTCATGGTGGCTGATGTTGAATCTCCATCGATGTCATCGAAGTATTCGATGACAGCATAATATATCCATCCATCCCAATAATTTAACCGTCCAAGATACTGATTTTTACCTAAATCTCCATATGTGAAAACCTTCTTCTCTTTACCGTCATTATCAATGAGGGAAATGTCGCCTTTATTTGGTTTATTGGCTATAAACAGTCCTTCCGTAGATTCGCAGACAGTTCCACCGGACTGCATATTCGCCGGGGTGCACCCCATTATCATCTGCTCTACGGTTACCTTCTCGGCACCTTCAACATTTTTGTTCATGTCTTTAACTAACTTTTCTGCCTTCTTGTCGTCACCGAGCTCTGTAGCTGTGCGTATGGCTTTCGGATACGGGGATTTTCTCTTTTTATCTTTTTTAATAGATTCTTCGTAATTAACCAAAGCTTCTTTAGGCTTTCCTAATCCTCTGTGGGAGTCGCCGGCGCCTTCATAGGCTGCGGCGTTGTTTTCGTCTATCTCGATTACATCTTCATAGGCTGTAAGAGCGGCTTTGTAGTCCCCTTCCTTCAAGAGGGCGTCGGCCTTGTTCAGTTTCTCCGTAATCTGACTATTGTTGTGAATCTTCAGCCCTGCGAATAATCCTCCGCCAACTGCCAGCACTGCAAGTATTGCGACTATGACAATCAGCTTTTTCTTACTGCCTTTTTTGTTTGCGTATTTTAATAACTCTTCGGTTCTTTCAATATCTTGATTCATATTTACCTACCTCTGATCCTTCTTCGTATTTCTTAAAAATATAATGCATAGTATTATGCAAATGGCTATGATGAGTAGCAATGCTCCCCAGGAGTCAATCAGGTTCCCCATGGTAGCAGCATAATCCTTGTTCTCGCTATCCGGTATAGCAGCAAGGCTGTTTAAATCTATATCTTTATTCATTGCTTTATTAACATCAGCTATGTCATCGTTAATTGACTTCCAGTCATCTGTGGTGGTTATCTTCATTTTCAGCGTGCTAAGATCCCGTATGGCTCCTACGCTGTGCATGCCCCACTTACTTACTGTCAGGCTTGCCACCTTCTCCATTACTCCATCCAGCTTGAAAAGCACTCCGCTCATAATCAACTGCACTATTATGATTACCGGAGCAATTAGATTGGCCATTTCCGCGGTTTTAACTACGGAAGAAATGAACATCCCCATCATGTCCGCAGTGAAGACAATCAGGAACATGCTTATCATATAGAACATGAATGCAGGATGGCTTTCCAGCCCCTTACCTTCTAAAAAGGTTTCTCCCAGGCCGTATAGCATTATAGTCATTACAAGAGCCTGTATTAAAGAAATGAACGCCTGGACTACAACATTGGCCATAACGTAAGACGACAGCTTCATTCCCGTCAGATACTCGCGCTTTATTATGCTTCGTTCCTTACAAATCAGAGTAAGGGAGTTAAACATCCCAATGTATATGGCCGCAGAAACGATAGTGAACAGCAGGGCTCTGGTGTCCTCATAGGTCTTCACCTTGTCGTAGTCTTCGACGGCTATTATTATCACGGCAATGACTATGGGAAGGGCCATGGTTATTGCCACCTTCTTTATATCTTTCAGGAACAGTTCCGCGCTCCTTTGCAGGAGGACGACAAACTGCTCAACACAGTTTCTTCTTCTCGAACTCATCCAAGTCTCCTCCTGTTTTTTTCTCTGCATTCGTTGGAATATACGTCTGTATTCTTCGAAGCCCTATCGTATATATCCACAAAGTCGGTAACGCCAAAGTAGTTCAGCGCGCTCTGCGGAGAACCGCTAAAGCATAGTTTGCCGCCAGGTCCAAAGAAGAGCACTATGTCAAAGTCCATAATATTCCTTATGGTGTGTGTGACTACAATCATAGTTTTGCCGTTGTTATGAGCCAGCCTCTTCATGAGTCTGACAAACTTTGTCTCCGTCTCAGGGTCCAGCCCCGATGTGGGCTCATCGAGAAACATTAGCGGCGGATCTGAAATCAGCTCACTGGCAACGCTTACACGCTTACGCTGACCGCCGGATAATTTCCTTATCTGACTATTCCATACATCCTCCGGCAAATCCAAGTCCCTTAAAGTGCTTATGATTCTATTCTTCCTGTCTTCTGCATTTACATCTTTAGGTAGTCTGATTCTCCCAATGTAATCTAGAGTCTTTATTGTAGTGAGATTCGGCCTGAGCAGATCATCCTGAGGCACATATCCAATCTTATCTTTTATAAGTTTTTCATCGTTTAAAATGTTGATTCCATCAACCTCAACTGTTCCGCTTGTGGCCTTTTCATACCCGATGACGCAGTGCATGAATGTTGTCTTTCCTGCGCCTGAGCCGCCGAGCACCGCAACCAGTTTGCCTTCCTGTATGCCTACATTGACATCGTTTAATATGGTCTTTTTCTGACCCTTCCTGTCTGAATCGTTAACTACTCTGCTTAGCTCCTTTATAGTCAGATAACTACCTGCATCCGGTTTGGTGTATATGAACATATCGCCGGTATATATCAGCTTAATATTACCTGCGATTAGAACATCTTTGGGCGTTATTTCAACCGGAGCACTCACCGGCACGCTGTTTAGATATGTACCGCTAGTGCTCCCCAGATCTTTATACATTAATCTCCCGCCATCTCTGTAAAGCATACCATGCTTTCTGGATGCTGTGATGGTATCCAGGACTATGTCGTTCTGTTTAGCCCTTCCAATGGTTATCTCTGACTGCCCTTTATTAAGCGGGAATGAATCATACCGAGATTCGAAATTGCCATAGAAAAAATAAATGAGGATCCCTGCGGAATGGGCCTTCCCCAGAGAGCGCTCATCGTCGATTCTTAATACTGTGCCATCCTTCAGAGGGACGGCAATATCTTCATGGTAGACATGGTATTCGTCGATGAAGGTTCCGTTGCTGCTATTAAGGTCATGATAGTACCAGTCTTCACCTTCACTATAAAACTCACCATGTACCCTGGATACAATAGATTCATCAAATACAATATCTACATCTCCTTCGGCAGATCTACCAATGACCCACCTCTTCCCACTATGCAAAGCAACAATCTTACGTGTGGTACTACCCACAATGAGAATGTTAGCTTCATTGCTTCTATCATTCATACTGTTTTTACTTCTGCTTGTTCAGTAATAACACCAGATAATCTTCTTGTAACATTATACATCATTAACATTAAAATGTTTAATGAATAATGTTTACATCCATTCCAACCATCTCAAATCCCCAAAATTAGTTTCTTTTTAGCCTCAAATTCTTCTTGCGTCAATATCCCCTCGTCCATAAGCTCTTTAAAACGCCTGATTTCCTCAACCGGATCCACCTGAGGAGTCTGCTCAACCACAACTTTAGGTGGAATCTGTTCCATTTCTTTCTTTTCTGATGCGATAATGTTAAGCTTTGCCGTAATGTCCTGGGCGTATTGATACAGCTCCTTGTAGGTCTGATTATCCTTACGCATTTCGGAAGTGATTAAATTGACATAAAATGCCGGCGCCACATAGTCTTTTACTGTCATTTTTATAATCAAGCTGTTGCAGACGGCTCTTTCCTTCCTGGTGGTACTGCCCACTATTGCACCAACATTGCCAAAGAGCACCTTACCCACAACGGCTCTGCCTACACCGCCCTTTAAAACACTGTCTCCATCCTCCAACAGTTCAAAGTCAACAATCTGATCGTAATCAAATATGGCGTAATCCTCTGCTTTAAACTGCTGTGAGTAGGGATTGTGATGGCTCTTGAAAAGCACTCTCCTGGATTCATCGTCGAACTTGGCCCATTCACCCATTGCCGTCGTAAAATCAAAGGTTTGAATCTCATCGGCAAGTTCATCTAATGCCCTGAGTCTGTCATTGTTCACTTCCACCAAGCCCCAGAATTCATCAAGAGATGCTGAAGCAACCTGCTTTAGGGTCTCCTGGTCACTAGGCATCCTGGTGTTTCTGTAACAATCCAGACATATTACTCCATCTTTGCACTTGTGCTTTGTAGACAGCATCCCGACTTTCTTTCCGCAAATCAGGCACTCGTTGCCACTGCTCGCTCCAACCGTTGCAACGGGGCTTGTATTGTTGTCTGCCGAAGCCGGAATGTTAGCATTTGGTGCCGTGTCCGCTCCAAGTTTCGATCCGCATTCCGCGCAGAAATTCGCCTCGAGCACATTTTCAAAACCGCAATTTTCACATACTTTCTTTTCCATAAACCTTCTCCTCCTTATCGATTAATAACCGTATATTTCATTATCTGTGCCATCTATGTTCATTCGGCCGAATATCGGAGCTACGTACTGTTCTCCTTCATCCGGATCAATTGCATTTCTTGTAAGCTGATAATAGATTTTGTCATTTATAATACAAAAATGATCCAACGATAGATACTTATACTCATCAGGTACATCTATGTCGTTCAATCCTATTTCTTCAGGAGTGAACGAGCATGTAAAGTCTTTTGCCTCAATATGTTTACCATCTTTAGCATCTATTACGTAAAATTTCACATCATAATTCGAGTAAGAATCATAATACTCTTCTTCACCATATTCCCCCAATTTATCACTGGCGAACCAAATTTCATCGTCATAAAGATTGAATGAATTTATATAGTTCTCAAAGAAATCCTCTTCAAGACTATCCCCTTTCTTATCATCTAAATCTACTCTTACCAAACTGTCCGGTGCACCGTTAAAATGTTCAATGCCATAAATTGCGTCATCCTTCTTAATCATTTGTCCTGCACACATCAAATATATCTCATTGACCTTAGCGTTTTTTATATTATAACGCATCACTTTATATTTCCCGTTTACATCGTACTCTTCATCGTCTTCCCATGAAATATAGTAAATGTATTCTCCATCAGTTGTAAATCCTCCATTACTACCTGCGCTATAAGCATACTCTTCATGTTTCTCTTGTCTTGTTCCATCTAAATCAGCTTTTGCAAAGTATCCAAACCCATCTATTCCTGCTGAGTCATAGTACAGTTTATCTTTAATAACTACAAGACTTTTAGGCTCATACAATTCAACACCTTTAATTTCTTTATCGTCGTTGCCGCTCAATTTAACTTTCCTTAATGTACCTGCTGTTGCACCTTCTTCATTAAAATCAAGCAAAGCATAATAAATCCATCCATCCCACACATTTAGCCTAGCTATGTATTCCGTGCCACTTATGTCCGGATATTCAAAAACTATTCTTTCCTTTCCCTTTTTATCGATCTTTGTAATGCAGCCTCGCCTTGGTTTGTTGGCCACATACAAGTCTTCGCCCACCTGACACACTATGCCGCCTGCTGTTATATTCTCAGGTGTAGATCCGAGATTCCCATTTGGATTTTTCTTGTCTTTATTTTTGTTTTTATATTTTTCATTTCTTTCCTTTATAAGCCTATCTGCAGTCTTTTTATCTCCTGCTTCCTCGGCTGCATCAACCGCTTTATCGTAAGTTTCTTCTCCGTCATTACCGTTATCAATGGCTTGAACAAATGATTCAGTTGCTTTCTTCGGATTATCTAACTTCATATATGCGTCGCCTTTTCCTTCGTAGGCATCAGCATGTTTGTTATCGATTTTAAGCACTTCGTCATAAGCGGTTATTGCACTTTGGTAATCGCCTTCCATCATGTACTTCTCTGCAATTTTAATCTGCTCATTTGCTTGGTTGCTTTTGTGTATATTAATGCCGACAATAATACCCACAGCACAAACAGCCAAACCAAGTATTACTATCCCTATTATCAGCCTTTTCTTATTCTTCTTGTCACGCTTATAGCGCAACAACTCTTCAGTTTTTTCGTAATCGTAGTTCATCTCATGTCCCCACACTTTTTATTGTCATTCATCTGATGTTTAGATGCACAAACCGTCTATATGGTTCAATTATCATAATAACATATCTCCCGGAAGAATTGATTTCCTCCGGGAGAGCGTGATCATTTTTTTATATGGAAGTCGCTCTTATTTAACCTTTACAGTCTTTATTTTCGACCACTTGCCATAATAGCTCTTGCCACCAACTACTCTTACGCCCTGAACCTTTACATTATATTTCTTTCCGGTCTTGAGCTTTGTTATTTTCTTTGTCAGTTTCTTTGATGTGTAATACTTCCACTTCTTGGCACTCTTAGCTTTGACTGCAACCCGATATTTTGTGGCATTCTTTGCTCTTTTGAATTTAACCGTCAGGCTTTTCTTCCCAGCTTTCACCAATGAAATGTCTACTTTTGAAGGTTTTGCAATTTTGGGAGATATCACTTTGATACTGTATGGATTCTGACTCAAATCGTCCGTATAGTACCTCACAGCCTCAACGTAATATGTTTGACCAGCTTTTAGCCTTTTTGAGTATTGATTGTTGCTACCTCTATTGTAAAGTGAAAAACTGTCTTCTTTAACAACATCAGCGTTATAAAAATACAAATCTATATGGTCATTCTCACTCTTTTTCGTCACACTAACTTTATATGTTCCTGTTTTCTTTGCAGTGAACTTGTACCAGTCAGAGTCATAGCCAGTATCCAGTCTCGCATTGTATAATTTATCCAAGGAAAGACTCTTCGCTTTATAATTATCGTCGCCGGCATCATCTTTTATTTCATTAATTTCTAACTTATACTCTCCTTTTGCAGTTCTATAATAATCCGCACTAACTCTTGCGTAATATTTTTTATTTGGCTGAAGTTTAGCACTACAATAGTCTTTTTTGTGGACGTCAGCACTAACATATCCTATACTATCTACCTTCACTCCATCCGCATCATAAATATTTAGTCTAAGTCCACCACCATATGTGCTATTGGTCAAAAATATATTATAGAACGAGTCATTACCTGTTGTTTCAAATGAATAAGTTTCACTATAGCCCTCTTCAAAATATGTGGTCTCTGCAGTTCCCCAATAAGGCTTCCCCAATGACAGTTTAGTTGCACCGGCCATATCCAGTCCATCCTCTGCATTTGCGGTGCTTGGTATGGTTACCGTGAATCCTATTGCGACCACAATAGCCAGCAAAGCAGTCATTATCTTTTTAGTCATAGTCGTTTTTGTCATCATTTTTCTCCTCTCATTTGCGCAATACTTTAAATTTATATTAACATCCTCACATTTTTACTGTCAACAGCATCAGTTTTTTACCTTTCTTGCCCTCCTTCCCTGTTTACTCCTTTATCTCTAAGATGCAGTTCTCAATGTTAAGGTTCAAATATATCTATAAAAAAGAGGCTATTATTAGCCTCTTTTTTTGAAATGAATGGTTTTTCTGTTGTGAGATAGTGCTACTTTACTTTAACAGTTTTTGTGGCTGACCATTTGCCGTAACATTTTTTTGTTTCCACTTTCCTTATTCCACGGACCTTAACTGTATATTTCTTGCCACTCTTAAGATTGTATATTTTTCTTGATAATTTGTTGAGGCTATAATACTTCCACTTTGAAGATCCTTTTTGTTTTATTCCAATCTGGTATCTAGTCGCGTTCTTAATTTTTTTGTATTTTACGATGAGATTTCCTTTTCCTGATTTTACGGACTTCAATTTACCTTTTTGTGGCGCCACCTGTGAAGGTGAAGATAACTGGAATTTATAGCTTAATGAATTTGGTTCTTTAATTGTTGAGAATTCCTTAAACTCAAGATAACACACTTCACCCTTTGACAGTTCGATGCCAACGCTTCTTTTTTTACTCTTGCTTATATTTCTTTTTTCCTTCTTTATCAAATCTTCATTGTATCTTGTGATATACATTGAATTTTGGCTGCTGGAATTCCACACATCAATTACATAAAGACCATTTTCCGGAGCGACAAATCTATACCAGTCTTTGTCCTTTGTTGTTTCTAACCGGCCGCTATGTTTTTCATTAATTACTTTCGTAAGAGCATCTTCACCCTCATCGGCTGCATCATCCACCAATTCGTCAACCGTCAAATAGTAATCACCTTCCTCGTTCTTACTAATTGAATATACCCTAATATAGTACATCTGATTTTCTTCTAATTTTATTGATAGATATTTCTCGTTACTCACACGAGCTGAACGTTTAGTTTGAGAATCTTTCATTCCATTTGCATCGTATAATTCAAAAGATAATTGTCCATTGAATGTGCTATTTTCGAAATGGATCCTATAAAACGAGTCATTTCCGGTAGTCATAAAACTCAATGTTTCATCATACTTTTTGCTTCTATCGGCAATCGCTGTTTTTTGAATCTTTTCGTTCAACTGTATTGAAGTTGCATTCCCCGTATCTACTGCTGCATAAGCCGGACTAGTTGATGTAATTGCAATTCCGCAAAGAAGAATTACAAGGAACGCCAATGTTATTCCCACTTGCTTTCTAATTTGTTCTCTCATTTTTCCCTCCATTTTCATAATAATGATCGTTTAAATTATTTATCCACAGAACACCAAAGTTACAGATGATTCCTCCACTCGTCTGTTCTCCACCATCCGTTTTCAGCAAATGGCTCGAATCTCTTACTATTTGCTTCCATAACATTTCCATCAAAATGGTCTGTTATTCTTGAATGTGCTTCTCCGCCAATCTCCTTAGCTCTTTCATTACTAATCATGAACCAGTCATAATTGTAACCCGACCCTTTGTCCATCCATGTTACGTCCACGTTATACCATTTTCCCTCTATAAATAATTGATTCCACACATGGTCGGGACCGTATACTCTCCTGCTCTTAACGTTTATTTCATCTGAACTTAAAAGCAATTCATATGCTTCCGCATAAGTCATGCACACACCTGTCTTAGTAATCAGACCGGTTATCCCCGGGTTGTATTTATATGGATAAGAATATTCCATATGTCTACAAAGCCATTCTGCAACTAATTTAGCTTTTTCCAAGTCGGTCATAACACTATTTATTCCACATTCCTCGACAACCAGGTCAGCGTAGTATTTCTCAATTTCTTTTTCTTCCCATATTTTGCGGTTCCCATCATATATAACTTTGTTTCCGTTCTTAATCAACAAATGGATTTCTTTGTTCTTATCCATGAAGAAATTAAGTTCATACGTACCATCACTTCTGCTATATGTGTTATATGTTTCCGTCCCGGAAGTGACTATTATCTCACTTCCAGGTTCAACGATGCCATATATTTCATCAGAACCTGCAAACAGAAAATCCGGATATTTACTCTTTGATGAATCATAAGCATCTGCTAGATAATCCACATTTTCGCTGAAGTAATATTTCCCGTCAGATGTTTTTGCTACTACTACTGCACCTTCAACGGTTCCGCCATCCTTCTTTGTCTCATAGGAGTAATACCCTGTATTTTCATCACATTTTATTATTTCTCT
Source organism: Firmicutes bacterium UBA3738 (assembly GCA_002372505.1). GTDB lineage: Bacteria > Bacillota > Clostridia > Peptostreptococcales > Anaerovoracaceae > UBA3738. Next base: position 3,799 of record DFGY01000102.1, on the reverse strand, counting down.
GATATATTCACTTGTGTAGTATTTTTCATTTTTAGGGATTCTCCACGTATACCTGATTTCTACGGTTCCTCCCGGACTTGCCCATCCTGAAATCGTTTTGTTTGCCGCACTATCCTCAGTGATAAACGGCTTGGATTGATCATCACTGATATGCGTATCGGGAACAACCTGTTCTTTTGAAAGCAACTTGCCCGAGTTACCTGTTGCAAATACTGTTATCGTATATGGAACGTAATTATTGAAGTCGATTTCATATTTTCCTGTTTCTTCTGCAAGCACTTCGCGCCTAAATGTTTTGTTCCATTTTTTATATTCAGCAGTAACTTTTGCGCCCGGCTCTGTCCATCCCTGAATTTTATAACCTGCGTCATCGCCGGATTGAACGAACGGCTTTTCAGGAGATTTTTCGGGATCTTTGCCGGCATCACTATTATCTCCCGTATCGTTATTATTGTTCTGATTGTCGGCGTTGTCCTTTTTGTCCGCTTCGCTTTTATTATTCTGCTCACCAGAGTTATCCTGTTTGTCAACGTTGCTGTTATTGTCTTGTTTGTTAGCGTTGCTGTCGCTATTGTTTTGTTCTTCTTTGCTCTTATCGGTACTACTTTCGTCGGATTTATTTTTGCCATTTACCTTAGTTTTTATATTTTTTACTACAGAAAACTTTCCGGCTACCTTCCTATTGATTCCGCGTACTCTAACTTTGTACTGCTTTCCGGGTTTCAGTTTTTTGATAGTAAGTGTTTTCTTTGAAGTAATTGTTTTTGTATAGGCGGAAGAATACTTGTACACCTGATATCTTTTGCCTACGACCTTTACTTTATACTTTCCTTGCTTGGTGTATCTTTTCTTGTTCGCCTTTGATTTTTTTACAGTCTTAAACTTACTCCATGTCTTATACGGACGTTTAATCTGCACTTCATACTTCTTCGCGTACTTAGCCTTCTTCCACTTAAGCGTGATTTTGTCATAACCGGCTGTGCATTTCTGCCATTTTACCTTGACCGGCTTATTTACCTTGACATTTTTCGTTTTTGCTGCGGCTATGTCCGCATTGCCGATTCCAACAGACGGCATGAATGTCACCGCTATTAGCAGCGTCATCACGATTGATAATATTTTTTTCATACTCTTATCTCCTCTCAATTAACCATGTAACAGCCTTTCTCTATTTAGATAACTATTTTGATGTTTTGGTTCAACTTTTATAAAAAATATTTCTTTGGCTGTTAGTTACGCATCTTCATATTTCTCCAGATGCGTCACTTTATGATTGTAGCATTGAAATGGTTCTCATGTAAACGTTCAATTCATGGTTGACTTGATTATATTGCTCGCCCTGGATTTTTCGCACAAAAACAACTGCAAATGCCTTTGGCATAATTGCAGTTGTTTACATCATTTGACTTGTTTATTTAGTCTCATTCAGCCCGATCTAATTCATTAACTTCTTCAATCGTTAAGCCGGTATATTTCGCCACAATATCTTCATCAACATTATCCTGTAGCATTTTACGCGCAATCTCCACACTATTTTTTTTCTTTCCTCTGCTACTATTTCCTCAAATTGCATAAACTTCACCCCTTCATCCAGGTTCTCTTTGATGGATTTAACCTTCCGGTCTATCATCCCAACAAATTCACTACCTGTCTCATCGGCAACTGCCGACTCTTCTCATATTTGTGTAGTTCTAAAGTTATTAAAATGCTGCTATTCTTTCATACGAAGATATGGTTATTGTGTTTTCGTATTTCGATATATCCTCAGCTGTACTCGAATCGGGGCAAATAGTATACCTGGATTGTTTTTCACCCGGGAATGTTATCCACTCATATGCATGGTAGCTATTATCTTTTCCTACATCCTCATAGCCAAGTATGCTTGTTGCTCCAAGCATCTTAGCGAAATCTATCATTGGTTTATGATAAGCAGAATCCCAATGGTACGTCATCCAGGCAGGTATGCTTTGAAGCCTTATACTATTATTTGGATCATAGCTGTCATACTTTGTGTACGTCGCTTCATTTCTTATGGTTCTAATTATCTCGTCAAATCTCTCTTTCGGTGTACCTTCGCTAAATCTCTCAAGGTAGCTGTTTAACCACTCATTATATTTTGTCTCGTAGTCATAAGTTGTAATTTTACATGTCCCGGGCGAAATATAATACGTGCTTGTATAGCTATCGTTTTCAACTAATTTATATTCTCTAGTTCCTTCATCTTCGAAATGATAAATTGAAAGATACACATACTTTCCGTCGATCATATCCGGAATATTCATATCCCTATATTTTTCATTTGGCCAAGCCGCAAGAGCCTTTGACGGCCGTTCATAATTAGATGCATGAACTAATTTTTCGTTCTCAGCGTCAGCGAGAACGAACCCCAATTCTTCAGGATCTGGATTTGTTGTTAGAATAACCATTAAATTAGTCATGGAGCCACGGTTGTCCTTGCCACCATTAGAAAACAACATTCCCTCTCTTAGTCTGTATATCTCATATGAATAGTTTAACTCTCCTTTTTCTACCGTAATTGTAGCTGTAGCTTTTTTACCGGAACACGTAGCAGTTATTGTTGTTGTGCCCGCCTTCATGCCCCTAATCATCACACTATAGTTCGAGGCAGTTATAATCTTAGCTATAGAATTATCTTCACAACTATATTTTACACCTTCTTTATCCCTACTATGCCACGGCTCAGCACATAAATATAAATCAATCTGTGCTCCTTCTTTCACCTTAACTGATGTGTTGTCAAAGTATATCCTTTGCAGGCTACCTTCCTCTCCACTTGCACCTACCCTAACTACGCAAGTAGCTGTCTTATCGCCCGCTTTTGCGGTTATTATAGCTTCGCCTGCACCTTTTGCATTGATAACAGCCCATGTTTTGGACGAGCGCTCAACTTCCACTACCGAAGTATTCGAAGACGTATACGTTACATCCGCCACAGACGGATTGGAAAGTATAAGAGTTTCCGTACCATTTACAGTCATGGAAACCGCGCTCTTCGCAAAAGCGATTTGCTGAACTGAGCTTGTGTTTCCATTGGCACTGCTATTATTATGCTCGCTGGAGTTGTCCTTTTTGTCAGCGTTACTATCGCTCTTGTTTCGTTCTTCTGCGCTCCGATCACCGCTAGTTCCGTCGGTTTTCTTTTTGGCCTTTACCTTAGTTTTTATCTTTTTAACTACAGAAAACTTTCCGGCTACCTTCCTATTGATTCCGCGCACTCTAACTTTGTACTGCTTTCCTGGTTTTAGTTTTTTGATAGTAAGTGTTTTCTTTGACGTAATTGTTTTTGTATAGGCGGAAGAATACTTGTACACCTGATATTTTTTGCCTACAACCTTTACCTTGTACTTTCCTTTTCTTGTGTACCTTTTCTTGTTCTCCTTTGTTTTTTTTACAGTCTTAAACTTATTCCATGTTTTATATGGACGTTTAACCTGTACTTCATACTTCTTAGCGTACTTAGCTTTCTTCCACTTAAGCGTAATTTTGTCGTAACCGGCTGTGCATTTCTGCCATTTTACCTTGACCGGCTTATTCACCTTGACATTTTTCGTTTTTGCTGCGGCTATGTCCGCATTGCCGATCCCAATAGACGGCATGAATGTCACCGCAACTAGCAGTGTCATCACAATAGATAATACTTTTTTCATACTTCTTCTCCTCCTCATATTGTCAAATACTTTCTACTGTATTTTTCAACGTTCTTTAACTGTAGTTGATTGTAATCCTCGTCAGATTGAGCCTTCTGTTATGTCACTTTTTCGTGTTTTCCACAAGTTTC